>CADBVG010000018.1 GCA_902798105.1 uncultured Eubacteriales bacterium | reverse complement strand
ACGCAGGAGGTGGCGATGATGGCCCGGGCGTTTTTGCCGCCGAAGCGGTCCCGGAGGATCGCCAGCTCGTTCAGGGCCTCGGTCCTGATCTCGCTGGTCTTGCAGCTGATGAACACCGGCTGGATGCCCTGCACGGCCATCACGTCGATCTCGTTAGTCACACTGTCCCGCTGGATAGCGTCGCCCTGCCAGTTGACCACGGCGCTGAGCACCACGTCGTCAAAGCACTTCGCCTCGAGGCAGGCGCGAAAGACCTGCAATTCCAGTACCGCGCCGATATCCCGCAGCCAGAAGCGCACGGTCTCGTCCGGGAAGCGGAAGCTCAGGCCCTCGTCGTTCATCTGCAAATCCAGGATAAGCCCCGCGTTCGCCAGCGCCTCGAAGAGCCCGCCGTCGGCGTTCACATGCCGGTCCCCCGCCTTCTCCGTCCATGCGCCCGCGGCGTCCAGCACCCCCGCCTCTGCGGATGAAATCTTCTGGATGTAGCTGATCTGCCGGTTCCATACGCGGCGGTATTGGGTGTAGATTTCGAACAGCTTCTCCATCTGCGGCAGCATGGTCTTCAGCTGCGCGTTGTCCTCCCGGCCCTTCAGCAGCGTGCCGCCCGCCATCAGGAAGCAGGAGCGCACGTCCAGCCGCACGGTGCAGGTCACGCTGTGAGCGAAGGGGGCGTTCTTGATCTCGAAGAAGGTGTTGCGCCTTTGGCTGTAGGTGAATACGGCGATGTTCCCGGACACCGCCCCCGCGGCGAACAGTGAGGCGTCTGTGCCGCCGGCGATGTCAATGGCACAGTCCGGGTGGGCCTCTATCACTTCCCGCAGCACCCGCTCGATCTTCACCGCGTCCAGCATACTCACGGGGATGAAGGTCAGCTTCATCGGGCATTGGCGGTATTCGAAATAGGCGCGCAGCGAGCGTCGGTATTCCCGGTTCTGCTCCACCTCCGGGGGACAGATCAGTATCATCTCCTTCGGGCGAAACATCTCTGCCGCCAGCACATTCTCGATCGGCGCGGTATCGTAGAGTTCAATCAGTGTCTTCATGCGGCATCACTTTATCCTTTCAGGCCAACTGTCGTGCAATTCGTTGCCGATATTATACCAACACCGGCGCGCTCAGGTCAACCCAAAACATAAATAAAGGCTCTTTCGTATGCAATAATGCAGATGTTACATGGCACCCAGGGGAAGGATAACCCCTTATCCGGTTCAGCGTGACGGATGATGGGCGTTGGCCTCAGCTTTCCGCGATGAACCAAAATACAACTTGCCCGATGGAACGTTTCTGAGTATAATGAAATGCGCAGCGACCGTCATGCCGCCGCACTTTCATCACAGGAGGGCCCATGTATTCAAGTCTCTTTTGCCGATTGTACAACGAATTCGGTTGGAACGAATACCCCCGGGTGTTTGCCGGGCAGCTGCTCCGGTGGCTGAACAGCGGGGCGCGTCCGTCGGGTCCGCCATCGATCTGGGCTGCGGCACCGGCGTGCTGTGCGAAGCGCTGCATGCCGCGGACATCGACACCCTGGGGGTAGACCTTTCCCGGGAGATGATCGGCATCGCCCGACAGCGCTCGCCGGGGCTGCGCTACGCGGTGGCGGACATCGTGGACCTGCCCGATTTGGGACGCTTCGACCTCGCCACCTGCACCGGCGACGCAATCAACCACATCCCCAGCCTGGGCGACGTGGGCCGGGTTTTCGGCAATGTCCACGCCACTCTGACCCCGGGCGGGTACTTCGTCTTCGACCTGCTGAACCCCACCGAGGTGGCCCCGGGCGAACCCTTCGAGGTGCCCTGCGGTGAAAAGGGCCTGGTCCGGTTCCTGACGGAAGACCGGGGCGACGGGCGCATCGCGCTCCACATCGACATGTTTGAAGACGGCGCGCCCAGGTTTTCGGAGACGATACGGGAAGTGGTGCACGACGTGGACGCGGTCCTCGACCTTCTGCGTCGGCGTGGGTTTATCATACTGCAATGCGCCGACCGGCTGCTGCTGGACAGCGACAACCACGGCACGACGTGGTTCATCGCGGCACAGCGGGCGTAGCCAAACGACATCACAGGAGGGACAATCCTTTGGACAAGCAGACAAAGCATTACGCCTTTTTCCAGAACCGGGAATGCGAATACTTCCCCTGTCATCGGGTAGAGGACCCCGGCCGATTCAATTGCCTGTTCTGCTACTGCCCCCTGTACGCGCTGGGCAAGCGCTGCGGCGGCAATTTCAGGTATTCCGAAAAGGGCTACAAGGATTGCACGAACTGCGCGTTCCCCCACATGCCGGAGAATTATGAAAAGGTGACGGGACGGTACAGGGAAATCATGGAGCTGGTGCGGGAGAACGATAACCGCATGGATCAATAGCGGGAGGCTGTCTCAAAACGCGATTCTCACGGTGTAGATACACCCTGATGTAACATGCACATGCATTAAAAACGATGTAGGGGCGCCGTTGCGGCGCCCCTACAATGGTATTCCTGCTGTACGATTATACTGATCTCAACCTAAACCTATACAATCCTGCGGTGCCTTTTCCGTCATACCGGCGTTGAAGCCCCTTGACTTGCCGCCAGACAAGTCAAGGTTTGACAACGCAGTTTTGGTGGAAAAGACGCCGAAATTGCATGCTCAGGATTGTTGAAACAAACCCTAACGCTTTTCAGGCAGCCCCATTATTCAGCTTCCACCAACACGGGGTTGCTGACCATGACCTTGTGGTCGTACCACTTGGCCTTCTTGCCGATCAGGGCGCAGTCGAATTCCTCGCCGATGACGGGCACGGGGATGTCAAAGGCATAGGCGGTGCCGGTGGTTCCGTCGGGGTATTCCACGGTCTCTTCGGTGGGCTGCAGCAGCACCGCGCCCTCCTTCTGGGCGTCCTCGGCCAGGCCGGGGAACAGGTTCACGATGCCCTTCCCCGCCAGCACGACGTGGATGGTCATCTGGCCGTCCTTAACGGTGAGGGTGCCGATGTTGTCATAGGCTTCATTCACATGGAACATGCTGTGGTCGGTGGTGAATTCGGCGTTGTACACGCCGTCCGTTAGCGGCTCGGCGGCCGATTCCGCCAGCGCGGCCATGCCGCACAGCGCCAGCAGCATCGCCAGCGCGAGGGCGATCATTCTCTTCATACTCTTACCTCCAATATGGCCGAAGCCCCCGATCCCATGGAGCCGGAGGCTTTGGCGTCATTGCCGCGATCAGCCGAGCACAGCGGCGGCGACGGCTTCGCCGGTGTGCAGCACGTACAGAGTCTGAATCAGATCGATGCGGCCCAGGCCGGCGATCTGGCATTCGACGCTGTCGAAAGCGCCGGAGGCGGTGAACTGGGAGATCCAGGACTCGGGATCCTCGGGATCGGCCATGTCGTTGTTGGCATGATCGCCCGCGACGACCATCAGGGGCCGCAGGATGATCTTCTTGTAGCCGGCTTCCTTGATCTTCTCGATGACCGCTGCGCACGCGGTGTCCTCCGGCTCGCCCTCAACGGTGCCGATGAACACGTTCTTGAAGCCCAGCTCGTTCATCTGGGTCTGCATCTGATCGTAGGTCACATTGGCGGTATGGCTGGTGCCATGGCCCATGAGCACGAAGGCGGCGCCGGCCTTTTCGGCGTCATCGATGTTATCGTATTCAGAACCGATGACAGCCTCGCTCACGACGGCCGCGGCGACATAGGCCTTGTCCTCGTTGATGACGGTGGCGTCCGCGCCGACCTCGCCCAGCAGGGGCTCGGCCACGACGATATTCTCAATCTTGTCCTTATAGCCTTCCAGCACGCCGATCAGCTCGTCGTACTCTGCGCCGTGCATCAGGTGGGTGGGCTGCACGAGCAGGTTCTTGACGCCGTTCGCCACGGCGCGGTCCAGGGCCTGGGCCACGTTGTCGATCTTCTCGCCGTCGCGGGCCTGGATGTGATTGATGATGATCTGGGCGGTGAAGGCGCGGCGCACGGACCAGTCCGGATACGCGGCCTGCAGGGCCTTCTCGACGCCGCCGATGTCCTCGACGCGGCTGTCGTTGAAGGAGGTGCCGAAGCTGACCACCAGCAGCTCGTTCTCACCGATGCCGTCGGCGTTCAGCGGATTGTCCTTGACGGCGTCGCCGGTGTCGCGGGCAAAGTAGTCGGCCTCTTCAACCAGTTCCTTCTGGGCGTCGGTCAGGGCGTCCCAGGCAGCCTTGGCGGCCTCGCACTGGGCGTCGGTGTCCTCGGTCCGCTCCTGGACCTGGATGGCGGCGATCAGCTCGTCAACCGCGGCGGCGGCGGTCTTGTCGGCGTCCTCGGCGAACGCGACGGCGCACGTGGCGAGCATCGCCAGCGCGATCAGCATGGAAAGCAGTTTCTTCATGGTGTCTTCCTCCTGAAATGATGTTTTTTATTGTAGCCGGCCGTCTGGCCGGACCGCAATACGCGGCTGCGCGGGCAAAATAAAAGCCCGCAGGGCGCACGGGCGTCCAGCAGGCTCCGACGGATTCGGCTTTGCTATGCTGCCAGGCTCTCGTGGCATGAGGCGCGCCTTAACGGCCTCCGCATACAGTCGGGCAGGTCTCCTGGCTTGCGGATCTTCACGAAACAGGCGGCCTTCCCGTTGCCAGTGGCATATTGCCCGTTCCATTCCCCGATCACAGTGACGAGTTCGCGCGGGGTTCGCACCCGCTTCCCTTTTCACCGGACGCATCGCGTCCGACACCCGCTGTGTTATTCAATTTACGGCTATTACTGTATCACATGTAACTCACTTTTGCAAGCCCCAGGCGGCCGAATATACGTTACTTTTTCAGCCGATTTCCCGCTTTAGCTTTTCGGCCATGGCCTCCGCGAGGCACAGGTGCCCGTTCGCGGTCATGTGAACGGCGTCCAGGGGCGAGACCTCGGCATGGGGCACGGCGTCGAAGAAATCGCAGCGCATCAGCTTCGTGATGCGGCGAAGCTCCCGGGACAGGCCCGCGGACACGGCGATGGCCTGTTCGCCAAAGCACTCGGCGTGGCGGGTCTGCATCAGGTTGTCCAGGATCTTCGGCGGCGCGGCGACGATGATGTGGGAAACCTCCCCCGCCTCGTTCACGGCGTACTGCTTGGCCACCCGCACCAGCTGCATCATGCTCTGGCCGATGGTCATCGGCGTCATGCCGAAGCGCGCCTTGGTGTCGTTGCTGCCCAGCATGATGACGACGGCGTCCAGCGGATTGTGGGACATCAGGCAAGGCGGCAGGTATTTGACGCCGCTCTTGTAGCCCCCCTCCACCGGATCGTCGAACACGCAGGTGCGGCCGTTGAAGCCCTCCTCAATGACGGCGTAGCCATCGCCCAGGATTTCCTGTAGCCGCATGGGCCAGCGGGTGTGCTCGTCATACCGCCCGCCGGTGGGAATGTAGCCGTAGGTATTGGAATCGCCATAGCACAGTATGCGCTTTTGCAATGCCGTTCTCTCCTTTATACAGTGTTGCGCCCGTCAGCGCCGCCTGCGGCGCGTCCTGCGGGAAGGCTGCCGGCTGCTGAACTCATCGAACACCGGCAGGTTGTTCACGTTGAACACCTCGTCCTCATATCTGTCGGTCACGTCCCGCTTTTTGAGCTCCGTGGCGAATATCTCCGGCCGACGGGCATCGCCCTCGCGGCTGTCTGCCGCCTTATCGGGTCTCTTGTCCGCCGCGGGCCTGGCGGCGTCGCCGGTGTGCCGTCTGACCTTCGTGCCCTCGCTGCGCCGACGGGGCGTCGCGCCGTTCCCGTTCCTGTCCGCGCTCGTCTTTCGCTTCGTCCTGGAGTTCTGCCCCTCAGGCTTCCGGCCCTCCTGCCGCTTGACGACGGTACTGGCCACCACGTAATCGTGCTCGTCCCAGTTGGAGGCCAGATCGCCCTCCCAGTCGCTGGCCCGGTCGATGTCGGCATCGTTGAAGAACCGGTCGTCGTTGACGATGACCCGTTCCTTCCTGAACCATACCCAGTAGGGCCGCCACCTTATCAGCCAGATCAGCAAATCCAGCACGATGCCCAAAGTCAGGAAGAAGATCAGCAGCTTCATCCAGTTCTGGGACAGCCAGACCAACGGCGAACCACTGGCGCTGCCCGCCAGGTTGAACAGCCTGAGCACCCAATTTGCCAGGCCCTTCAGCCAGCCGAGCATCACATCCACGATGGCGTTGGAATATCCACTGATTGTCATATTCTATCCGTATACCTCCCGGTCGGGGATGGAAGGGTGTGTGTTTGGAAACGCGCCCTACTCTTCTTCCGTCAACGCGCCGATGTCGATGACCTCGTCGGCGTCTTCGTCGTAAGTGATGTCCGTCAGGGTGACGGACGCGGCCTCGCACATGATGGTGAAGCCCTCGTAGGCCTGTTCGTCGATACGGGGCGAGAGGATATAGTAGCCCTCGTCCAGGCCCGACAGGTCCACGGTGACGGTCACGCCTTCCTCGGCCAGGCGCGCCACGGCGCTGCGGGGACCGGTAACCTCAACGCCCAGCTCATCATAGCTGGCGATCAGGTTTTCGGCCTTGCCGGTGAACAGCACCTTCACATTGTCCACGTAGGCCGTGACCTGCTCTTCGGCGATGGCCACGTTCACATAGACCTGTTCGCTGGACACGTTCTTGAAGTCCGACAGCTGGGTCACCGTGGATTTGGCCGAGAAGCTCTGGGAAGCGCCCTCCACGGACACAGGCTCGATCACCAGTTGGTCCAGGCTGTCCAACAGGTCCTGCTCGGCGGCCACTTGTATGCTCTGGGGCTGGATCGTCACCGACTGGACCTCGTAGCCCTCGGCGGGCGCGCCGGTGATGATGCTCTCCAGGTCATTGGAGACGGGAATATCCCGGCAGGGATAGATGTCCACGCTGACGGAGATCGAGGACGTGGAGCAGTTCAGCATGTCCTGGGGAATCACCTGGCCCGCGGCGTCCAGCAGCACGTAGGGCCGCGCCGTGACGGTGGAATCGGTCATGCCCCGCACGTCCGCCACCACCCGGGCGGAGGTGATGCTCTGCACCACGGAGGCCGCGCCGGAGATGGTCAGTATCGAGGGGTTGCTGCGGCTGACGCTGTACCAGTAGCCATCCGAATCGCCCTCGATTACGGAATTGACCGCCACGTTGCGGGAATCCAGCTTCTCGAAGGTCAGCGTCAGCGTCTCGGGGCTGATATTGCGCACGCGCCCGTAGCTTGTGGTGGCCCGCAGGGGCACCTCCTGGGTGCCGGTGGCCCGCACGTTGGACAGGTCCAGCGCCACCTGCACGTTGTCGGCGGAGACCTTTGAATAGTCCGCCTGGGGCGCTTCGACGGTCACCGTGATGCCCGAAAGCGCCTCCTCGGGGCTTTGGGACAGCGCCAGCTTGTTCTCCGACAGCGTGGAAAGCCCGCTGACGGTGCCGGTCAGGTTGTAGATCGCCTTCGTCCGGGTGATGGACGTATTGGTGGCGATCACATAGTTCCACAGCAGTATGGCCAGCAGCAGCGACAGCAGCTTGTAGCCCAGGTTGTTGGAAAGCGAGCCGATGATCCAGCGCACCGGCCGGGGGGCGTTTTTATAGAAGCTGCTGGCAAACAGCTTTTCGCGCAGCCCGATCAGCCTATTTTTCATCTTCCTGTTCCTCCCTGCGCAGTGTGCTGAGCCAGGAATACATGTTGCGCTCCGGCGTAAACAGCTCGGTCAACAGGATGTTCAGCGAGCGGGCATCCAGGTGCCGGGTGAGCCGGCCCTCCCTGGCCATGGAGATGATGCCCGTCTCCTCGGAAACGATCAGCGACACGGCGTCGGTGGTCTCGGTGATGCCGATGGCGGCGCGGTGGCGGGTGCCCAGGTCCTTGCTGATGGAGGGATCGGAGGACAGCGGCAGTATGCAGGCGGCGGCGTTGATGCGCCGGTTGCGTATGATCATCGCGCCGTCGTGCAGCGGCGTGTTGGGCTCGAATATGTTCTCGATCAGCGGGGCTGATATCTCCGCGTCCACCCGGGTGCCCGTCTCGATCACGTCGCCCAGGCCGGTCACGCGCTCGATGACGATCAGCGCGCCGATCTTCTTGCGGGCCATGTCGTTCATCGCCCGGACGATCTCCGTCACGGGCTTTTCGACCTGCTCGGCCTCCTCCTGCCGCCCCATCGGGCCGAAGACCCGGCGCATGAACTTCGAGCGGCCAATCTGGTCCAGGCCACGCCTGAATTCGGGCTGGAACAGTATCACCAGCACAAGCAGGCCCATGCTGATGATCTGGTTCAGCAGCCATGAAACCGCGTTGAAGCGCAGGGCGCTGGAGACCCAGGCCATGATCAGCACCACGGCGATGCCCTTGAACAGGGAATTTGAGCGGGTGTGGATAACCAGCTTGATGACGTTGTATATCAAAATGGCCAGTATGGCCACGTCGACGATATTGTGCCAATCCGGGTGTTCAAAGAGATTGGTAAACAGCATGCCGACGGAAGTAAACATCTCCCGAATCTGCACCATGTTTGCCACCTCCGTCGTTATATTCCTATCCACGTATATTATAATACAAAACCGTTCAAAATCCAACGTATTTTCAAAAATTGAATTCAAAAATAATATGGCGCGCGGCGTAGCGGCAAGCGCGCGGCAAACCAGCGTCCAAAGTCGGGGTGAACGGACGGCGGCGACAGCCGCTTTCGCCTTTTTTCCGTCACAAGCGATTGCACATTGGCGCCGGATGTGCTATACTGCCACAGGGGAATAAAAATCAAGGGGATCTGTATGATTGAAATCAAAGAGGTTACGACAAGGCGCATGCTCAGGCAATTTGTCAACTATCCGAATATACTTTACCGGGATGTGCCCCAATACATACCGCCGTTGCTCTCCGAAGACATGGGCGACTGGGACCCGAAGAAAAACCCCGCCTTCTCCTATTGCGACGCGAAGTGCTGGCTGGCGCTGCGGGACGGCGAAATCGTGGGCCGCATCGGCGCAATCCTCAGCCGCCGGGCCAACGAAAAGTGGGACACCAATCGGATGCGCTTCACCCAGGCTGATTTCATTGACGACGAAGCGGTGTCCTCCGCGCTGTTCAGAACCGTCGAGGACTACGCCCGGCAGATGGGCTGCGACGAGGTCCACGGTCCCCTGGGCTTTACCGACCTGGACCGGGAGGGCATGCTGGTGGAAGGCTTCGATCGCCGGGGCATGTTCATCACCTACTACAACCACCCCTACTACATCGACCACCTGACCCGGCTGGGCTATGTGAAGGATGTGGACTGGGTGGAATTCCTGATCGATGTGCCCTACGACGAGCGCACCTGCACCCGCATGGACAAGCTGGCCGAGCGGGTCAAGCGCTATTCCAACCTGCACGTGGCCGAGGTGAAGTCCCGCCGGGACTACAGGCCCCTGGTGGAGAAGGTGTTCCACCTGGTGAACACCGCCTACGACCACCTCTACGGCACGGTGCCGCTGGACGAGGCGCAGATCCGGCGCTACGCGAAGAAGTTCATCCCCCTGATCAACCCCGAGCTGGCCTGCTTCGTCATGGACGAGCGGGACGAGCTTGTGGGCTTCGGCGTTTCCGCGCCCAGCATGGCCGACGCGCTGAAAAAGAGCCATGGCCGTCTGTTCCCTGTCGGCTGGCTCCGGGTGCTGCGCGCCCTGAAGCAAAACGACACCCTCGACCTTTTCCTGATCGCCCTGAAGCGCGAATACCAGGACAAGGCCGTCAACGCCATCATACTGAACCACGTGCTGAAGGGCTGCCACAATATGGGCATCATAAAGGCCGAGACCGGCCCCCAGCTGGAGACCAACCACAAGGTACAGAGCCAGTGGAACTTCTTCAAGACCGAGCAGCACAAGCGCCGCCGCTGCTTCATAAAGGTGTTGACCTGACAAGACACAAGCCGTTCCCCCCGCCATACGAGGTGACCCATGAGCTTTACCGTAACGCTGTCCACCGTGCTGGTCATGCTGGCCTACGCCGTGCCGGGCTATCTTCTGGTCAGATTCCGTAAGATCCCGCCCACGGCCATCGCCGCCTTCGCCACGTTCCTGATCTATGTGCTGACGCCGTTCCAGATCGTCTACGCCATGCAACAGGCGGATTTTTCGCCCTACATGGCCAAATACATGGGCATTGCGCTGGTGGTGGCGCTGGGGTCGATGTCGGGCATGCTGGGCATCGTCTATTTCTTCCTGCGCAAGCGCCAGGAGGAACCGGTGTACCGCATATGCGTGCTGGCCTCCGCGCTGGGCAACGTGGGCTTCATCGGGTTGCCGCTGCTCCAGGCGCTGCTGCCCCACTACCCCCAGATGCAGATCTTCGCCAGCATGTTCTTCATGTCGCTGAACATCATCATGTGGACGCTGGGCTCCTGGATCACCACCCGCGACCGGCGCTACATGAGCCTCAGGAAGGTGTTCCTGAACCCCGCCACCATCGCCGTGGGCATGGGCCTGGGGCTGCTGCTGGGGCATGTGCGGCTTTCCGGGCAGGTGGGCGGCATGGTGGAGCTGATGGGGCGCATGTCCACGCCGGTATGCATGATCATACTGGGTATGCGGCTGGCCACGGTGCCCTGGAAGGCCATGTTCACCAGCAGGATACAATACATCGCGGTTTTCCTCAAGCTGATCGTCTTTCCGCTGGCTGTGCTGGCGGTGTGCAGCCTGCTGCCGGTGGAGCGCGACTTCGTGCGGGGCGTGTTCATACTCAGCACGGTGCCGGTGGGCAACAACGTGCTCTCCTTTGCCGAGATGCTGGGCGAGGGGCAGGACGTGGCGGCGAACGTGGTGCTGCTGAGCACGATGCTGAGCATGGTCACGATACCGCTGATGCTGCTGCTGATATGATTGACGTAATTTATCATTTCATGGTATAATGGGTCAGATTATTCCCTCTGCGGATCAATGGAGGTTATTGAAATGGAACAGCAAGTTCAGAAAAAACGTATCTTTTCCGGCATTCAGCCCACGGGCAACCTGACCCTGGGCAATTACATCGGCGCGCTGCGCAACTTCGGCCTGTTGCAGGACGAATACGACTGCCTGTACTCCATCGTGGACCTGCACGCCCTGACGGTGCGCCAGAATCCCTCGGAGCTTCGCAAGGCCTGCCTGCGCACGATGGCCATCTTCCTGGCCAGCGGCCTGGACCCGGAAAAGAACATCATCTACTTCCAGAGCCAGGTGCCCGCCCATGCCGAACTGGGCTGGATACTGAACTGCTTTACCTACATGGGCGAGATGTCCCGCATGACCCAGTTCAAGGACAAGTCCGCCAAGCACGCGGACAACATCAACTGCGGCCTGTTCACCTACCCGGTGCTGATGGCCAGCGACATACTGCTGTACCAGACCGACCTGGTGCCCATCGGCGCCGACCAGAAGCAGCACCTGGAGATCTGCCGGGACATCGCCGAGCGCTTCAACGGCGTCTATGGCGACGTGTTCACCATCCCCGAGGGCTACTTCCCGAAGGTGGGCGCACGGGTGATGTCCCTCCAGGAGCCCACCCGCAAGATGTCCAAGTCCGACCCCGAGGAGACCTACATCGCCATACTGGACAAGCCCGACGTGATCCGCAAAAAGATCCGCCGCGCCGTGACGGACTGCGACAGCACCATCCGCTTCGACCCCGAGGAGAAGCCCGGCGTGGCCAACCTGATGAGCATCATGTCCGCGCTGACCGGCAAAACCATGGATGAGATCTCCGCTGAATACGACGGCCAGGGCTACGGCAGGTTCAAGGACGCCGTGGCCGACAGCGTAATCGCCGTGCTGGAGCCGATACAGGCCGAGTACGACCGCATCAGCGCCGACAAGGCCTATCTGCAACAGGTCATGGACTCCGGTCGGGACAGGGCATCCGCCATCGCCCACCGCACGATGCTGAAGGTGCGCAAGAAGCTGGGCATCGCCCCATGGAAGCTGTAAGAGATTCCGCCAATGATTTGCAGGGGCGATGATACGTCGCCCGCTCCGCAGGCTTGCTGGCGGCAAGTCAAGGAGGCTTGACGCAGTCAGGGCGGAAAAGATGCCCACAGAATCGCTGGTTTAAACTGAGAGGAGTATAAAACCTGCTTGCGTGGTGGGCGGCGATTTTCAGCCCACACAGTGATGAGGTATGCCATGTCATTTCACCACCTTCCGGTGCTGTTGAACGAATGCCTGGATGGCCTGGCGATAAAATCGACCGGCGTCTATTTGGATTGCACGCTGGGCGGCGCGGGCCATTCCAGCGAGATATTGAAGCGGCTTGGCCCCGGCGGTCTGCTTGTCGGCATCGACCGGGACGCCGACGCCATCGAGGCCGCGGGCCAGCGCCTGTCCTCCATTGGGACGCAGGCGCGCTTTTGTTGCCTTCGGGGCAATTTCCATGACGCTCCGGCGCTGCTGGAAAGCGCGGGAATAGACCGTAGTCTTGACGGGATTCTTGCGGACCTGGGCGTTTCCAGCCACCAGCTGGACGTGCGGGAACGGGGCTTTTCCTATCACGACGACGCGCCGCTGGACATGCGCATGGACCAGGAACAGGCCCTGAGCGCCAGGGATATCGTGAACGGCTGGTCCGAGGACGAATTGAACCGCGTCCTGCGGGACTATGGCGAGGAGAAGTGGGCGCGGCAGGTCGCTAGGGTGATCTGCGACCGGCGCAAGGCCGGTCCCATCGAAACCACCGGGCAGCTGGTTGGCATCGTGGATGCCGCCATACCGAAGAAGTTCCGCGCCGGCGACGGCAGCCACCCGGCCCGCCGCACCTTCCAGGCGCTGCGCATCGCTGTGAACGACGAGCTGGACCCGCTGGAGCCCGCGTTGCGGACCCTGGTCGGTTTATTGATTCCCGGCGGGCGTCTGTGCGTGATCACCTTCCACTCGCTGGAGGACCGCATCGTCAAGAACACCTTCCGAAACCTGGCCGACCCCTGCACCTGCCCCAAGTCCTTCCCCGTTTGCGTATGCGGTAAAAAGCCCGTGGTGAAGCTCATCACCCGCAAGCCTATCACCGCTTCTGCGGAAGAGCTGAAACAGAACCCCCGGGCCAGAAGCGCCAGCCTGCGCATCGTGGAGAAGCTATGATGAATACGCTTGAAACCCCGTCGGGCGCCGTGAAGCTGCCCGCCTTCTTCCCTGACGCCACCTATGGGGCCATCCGCGCCGGGGCCTTTGAGGACGTCTATGACGCCGGTCTGCAGGGCTGCGAGATGAACAGCTACCACCTGATGACCAAGCCAGGGGCCAAGCTGATCAAAAGCCTGGGCGGGCTGCACGGTTTTACCGGCTACAGGGGTGCGATACTCACCGATTCCGGCGGCTTTCAGCTGTATTCCCTGATTCGGGAAAACCCGGAGTACGGCGAGATTCGGGACAAGGAGATCATATTCAGGCCCGACCGCGGTCGGGATAAGCTGACCTTTACGCCGGAAAAGTGCGTACAGGTACAGTTCCAGTACGGCAGCGACATCATGATGGCGCTGGACATGTGTACCCACCCCGACGACCCGCCGGAGGTCCAGCGGCGCAGTGTGGAGCTGACCGTGAAGTGGGGCGAGCGCTGCCGGGCAGAGTTCGACAAGCTGGCCCGGAAGCTGGAGAAGAAGCCACTGCTGTTCGGCATCGTCCAGGGCGGAAGCGACCCCGGTCTGCGCATGGAGTGCGGCAGGCGGCTGGAGGCCATCGGCTTCGACGGCTACGGCTTCGGCGGCTGGCCCCTGGACCAAAGCGGGGCGTTCCGGCCCGACATACTGAAGATGGCCGCGGATGCCATGCCCGACGGCAAGGTGAAGTACGCCATGGGCCTGGGCCGCCCCGAGGAGATCGCCATGCTGGTGGGCATGGGCTACACGCTGTTCGACTGCGTGATTCCCACCCGGGAGGCGCGGCACCAGCGCCTGTACACCTGGCTGCCCGGCATGGATACGCCGGACGGCGTGCGCCGGGAGGACGGCAAATTCTACAGATTCCTGTACATACTGGACGAGGAACATCGTCGGGAGGCAGGTCCCGTGGACCCGGCCTGCGACTGCATTCTCTGCCGCAACCACTCCCGGGCGTACCTGCACCACCTGTTCAAGGTGAACGACCCCTACGCCCTGCGCCTGGCCACGGCCCACAACCTGCGCTTCTACGGGCGTCTGATGGAACTGTTGGGCGGTAGTGCCCATTGACGATGGCTTCCGAGCTTACCTGCGCCGAATCGGTCGTAGAATGGCCTCCTGGCTTCCATCGGACATATCGCAACGAAGGAGTTCCCCATGCCCGACCATAACGACCTGCTCGATAAGCTGCTGAACGCAAAGAACTACCGCGATGTCTGCCCGGACACAGTACGGCGTGTGTGGGCGGACTGTGAAAAGCGCTACAAGAAGGCCAAAGACGTGGAGAAGGCAGCCCGGGAAGCGCTGCACGGCATCACCGGCGCGTTTATGTCGCCCCAGGAGGCGCGCCAGCTGGCCTGGGACATGCAGGCGTGGTGCGTCGATAAAACCGACATCGGTCTTGAAAGGATGCTCAGCCGTCACGCGTCCACCCGGGAACGCCTGCCGCTTTCCGACATGGACGCGATGTACGACCGCATCTTCAACATTGCCGGAAGACCCCGGTCGGTTCTTGACCTCGCCTGTGGCATCAATCCCATCTATCTGGGCGCAAGGGGGATCGGAACCGTCGGTGTGGACATATCAGGCGCCGCTGTCGGTGCCATCAACGCCTTCCACGAGGTATACGGTATGCCCGTCTCCGCCGTTTGCGCAGACCTGCTTTCTCCCGGCACGATTCCGAAGGCGCGTTTTGACGCGGCGCTGCTGTTCAAGCTGTTGCCGCTGCTGGAGCGCCAGGGCGCTGGCGGCGCGGCAAGGGTCATGGAAGCCGTGGACGCCCCCCGGCTGGTCGTGTCCTTCCCCACCAAAACCCTGGGCGGGCGCAGCGTGGGCATGGCGGGTAACTATGCCCGCTGGATGGAGGAACACCTGCCAAAGGGCATGTCGGTTCTGGAGCAGTTTGAAACCGGAAACGAATTGTTCTATATCATAGCGAAGTAATGGCGGCACAGGCGTCGCCGCTACAGTATTAGAAAGACAGGAGAATCCGCAGATGCCCAGGCTTTATGTCGTCGCCACACCTATCGGCAACCTGAACGACCTGACGCCCCGGATGCGCCAGGCGCTGGAGGACGCCGACCTGATTGCCGCGGAGGACACTCGCGTGACGATGAAGCTGTTGAACCAGTTCGACATCAGGCGGCCCATGACCTCCTGCCACCGGCACAACGAGGAAGACAAGGCCCCGCAGATTGTAGAGAAGATGCTGGCGGAGGATTTGACCGTGGCCCTGACCTGCGACGCGGGCACCCCGGGCATATCCGACCCCGGGCACCTGCTGGTGCGCGCCTGCTGGGAGGCCGGCATTCCGGTGGAGCCGGTGTGCGGCCCCTCGGCCGTGGTGACATGCCTGTCCGCCTCGGGCTTCGACGCCCGGGAGTTTGCCTTCTGCGGCTTCCTGCCCCGGGAGAAAAAGGCGCTCAACGACAAGCTGGAGGCCATCCGCCGCACGGGCATACCGGTATTCGTGCTGTATGAATCCCCCCACCGCGTGGTGGACCTGGTGGCTGCCATCGCCGAAAAGTGGCCGGAGTGCCTGCTGTGCGTGTGCAGCGACCTGACCAAGCGCTATGAGCGCCTCTACCGGGGCCAGGCAGGCCAGGTACTCGAGCAGCTTCGCGCCAATCCCGGTGTGGAAAAGGGCGAATACTGTCTCGCGGCGGACATCTCCATGCTGCCGCCCGCTCCCGCCCAGGCGGAAAAGCCCACGGTGGAAGCGTGGATGCTCGCAAGGCTGCTGGATGGCGCGGCGCTCTCCGCGGCCGCGCTGGAGGCCCAGGAGGCGGGCTATGCGCGCAACGAGGTCTATCGGGCGAAGCTGAAAATCGCTCGAATGTTTGAAGAGGAATGACGATGCGGGGCTCCTGGCAGCCCGTATATGCCATAAACCAAGAATTAACCGTCATTTTATGGACAAAATCGCCGCTTTTCTGCGAAAATATGGTTGCGTTTTGATGGGAAGCGTGCTATAATAGTCCAGCGTGTTTTGATCAGCGTGCTTTTTTTGCGCGTTTCGGGCAGATTTACATCCCGGCAAGGATCAAAGGATATGTGTTTTATACTTTAAGGAGGATGTTCCATGACCGCTTTGTCCATTATCGTCGATATCGTACTGATTCTGATCTCCATCGTTCTCATCGTCACTGTGCTGATGCAGGAAGGCCAGCGCCAGGGCCTGGGCGCGATTGGCGGCGGCGCTGAAACATTCTTCGGCAAGAACAAGGCCAAGAGCATGGAGGGCCGGCTGCAGAAGTACACCAAGATCGCCGCGGTCGTTTTCATCGTGCTTGCCATCGCAGCCACCATCATCAACGCCCACAACACCGAGGCGCCCATCTCCATCAATGACGCCATCGTTGAGGAAGCCGCCAACGCCGCCGAACAGGCTGAGGACGCCGTGGAGGAGGCCAAGGAGGCCGCTGAGGATACCGCCGGCGAGGCTGCCGACGCCGCCGTTGACGCAGCTGAAGAAGCCGCCGACACCGTCGAGGAGAAGGCTGAGGAAGCCGCCGACACCGTCGGGGAGAAGGCCGAGGAGGCCGCTGACGCCGTCAGCAACGCTGCCGACACTGCCGAGGAAAAGGTTGAGGAAGCTGCCGAGACCGCGCAGGACGCAGTTGAAGAGGCTGCCGACGCGGCGGCTACCGCGGTTGCTGACGCTGCCGAGACCGCCGAGGACGCCACCAAAGCCAACTGAGGCGCGCCGTATGGAAACAATCACCGGTCAGGACGCATTCGCCTGACCGGTTTTCTACAATAATAATTTGAGGTGCATCGCATGAAAAACATCCCCGTCTATTCGCCGTCCGAAATCGAAACCAAATGGCAGCGCCACTGGGACGACACCCATGCCTTCGAGGCCGAGAGCAGCCACGCCAAGCCGAAGTTCTACGCGCTGGTGGAATTCCCCTACCCCTCGGGCGCGGGCATGCACGTGGGCCACATCAAGGCCTATTCCGGTTTGGAGGTCGTCGCCCGCAAGCGCCGCATGGAGGGCTACAACGTGCTGTTCCCCATGGGCTTTGACTCCTTCGGCCTGCCCGCGGAGAACTACGCCATCAAGACCAACACCCATCCCCACGTCATCACCACCAGGAACGTGGAGCACTTCAAGGACCAGATGAAGCAGATCGGCTTCTCCTTCGACTGGAGCCGGGAAATCTCCACCTCCCTGCCGGACTACTACAAGTGGACCCAGTGGATCTTCCTGAAGCTGTTCGACCACGGCCTGGTGTTCCGCGCCAAGACACTGGTGAACTACTGCCCCCACTGCAAGGTGGTGCTGTCCAACGAGGACAGCCAGGGCGGCAAATGCGACGTGTGCCACAGCGATGTGGTGCAGCTGCCCAAGGACGTCTGGTACCTGCGCATTACACAGTACGCCGACAAGCTGCTGGAGGGTCTGGAGACCGTGGACTACCCCGAAAGCATCAAGCAGCAGCAGGTCACCTGGATCGGCCGCTCCACCGGCGCGTTCGTGGACTTCGCCATCGACGGCATTGACGAAAAACTGGAGATCTACACCACCCGCCCGGACACCCTGTTCGGTGTCACCTTCATGGTCATGGCCCCGGAGCATCCGCTGCTGGACAAGTACAAGGACCGCATTTCCAACTGGAACGAGGTCGAAGCCTACCGCGAGGCCTGCGCAAAGAAGACTGAGTTCGAGCGCACCCAGCTGGCGAAGGACAAGACCGGTGTGAAGCTTATGGGACTGGAGGCCGTGAACCCCGTCAACGGCAATCGGATCCCGATATTCATCGCCGATTACGTGATGATGGGCTACGGCACCGGCGCGATCATGGCCGTACCCGCCCACGACCAGCGCGACTGGGAATTCGCCACCAAGTTCGGCGTGGACATCATCGAGGTCATCAAGGGCGGCGACATCGCCGTGGAGGCCTACACCGGCAACGGCCCGATGGTCAATTCCGAATTCCTGAACCAGTACGACAACAAGGCGGATTCCATCGCCGCGATGCTGGCGTTCCTGGAGGAGAAGGGCATCGGCCGCAAGGGCATACAGTACAAGATGAAGGACTGGGCCTTCAACCGCCAGCGCTACTGGGGCGAGCCCATCCCGCTGATCCACTGCCCGAAGTGCGGCACCGTGGGCGTGCCCTACGATGAGCTGCCGCTGCGGCTTCCGGACGTGGAGAACTTTGAGCCCGGCACTGACGGCCAGTCCCCCCTGGCCCGCATCGAATCCTTCGTAAACTGCACCTGCCCCAAGTGCGGCGGCCCCGCCAAGCGCGAGACCGACACCATGCCCCAGTGGGCCGGCTCATCCTGGTACTTCCTGCGGTTTGTGGACCCCCACAACGACAAGGCCTTCGCATCGATGGACGAGATGAAGTACTGGATGCCCGTGGACTGGTACAACGGCGGCATGGAGCACGTCACCCGCCACCTGCTGTACTCCCGCTTCTGGCACCGCTTCCTGTACGACATCGGCGAGGTCAACACCCCCGAGCCCTACGCCAAGCGCAGCTACCAGGGCCTGATCCTGGGCAGCGACGGCGAGAAGATGTCCAAGAGCAAGGGCAACGTGGTGGACCCGCTGGACATCGTCAAGCAGTACGGCGCGGACACGCTGCGCCTGTACGTGCTGTTCATGGGCGATTACACCGCTGCCGCGCCCTGGAACGACGATTCCGTGAAGGGCTGCAAGCGCTTCCTGGACCGCGTATGGCGCCTGATGGAGATGCTGAGCGACGGGGCGGGCATCTCGAAGGACCTGGCCTACGACGTGAGCACCTGCATCAAGAAGGTCGGCGAGGACTACGAGAAGATGAAGTACAACACCGCCATCGCCGCCATGATGACCCTGGTGAACGCCATCTACGCCAAGGGCAGCGTCACCCGGGGCGAGCTGCTGGCGCTGGTGAAGCTGCTCAACCCCGTCGCGCCCCACATCACCGAGGAGATTAACCAGCTGTGCAAGCTGTCGGACGCCGAGCTGATGTACGCCGCCTGGCCGCAATACGACGAGGCCGCGCTGGTCAAGGACACCGTGGAGGTGGCCCTGCAGATCAACGGCAAGCTGCGCGGCCGCATGGACGTGCCCTCCGACCTGACCCGCGAGGCCGCGAACGACTACTTCCTGGCCCTGGACGAGGTGAAGAAGCTGATCGACGGCAAGACCGTCCGGAAGCTGATCTTCGTGCCGGGCAGGCTGGTCAATATCGTGGTGGGATAACGGTCTTGTATGACATTCCCCCGGGATTCACAAGCGATTCCCGGGGGAATTGATCGTTTTGGAATCATTTCAGCACTTCCGCCAGCTTCCCCTCCGGCTCGACGCCTGAAATATCCCGCACCTGGGTGAATATCTCCCGGTTCTGCTGGGCGTTGTAGATGCCGGCGTTCATGTGATAGCGCTTGTTTTCGCTGGTGATGAAGGCCACCTCGTGCACCGGGAACAGCTTGCTCTTGTCGCCGCCCTGGCTCTGGTCCAGCCTGTCGTAACCCAGGTCCTCCACATAGCCGTAACGGGTGACCAGCTTCAAATCGAAGGTCTTGTCGATGAACTTCAGGTCCAAATCGCCCTGGCGGAAGATAATCATCGCCCGGGGCTGGCCCTGTCTGGGGCGAATGTTGGCCGGGAAGGCCACGCGCATCTTCGTGCCGTCGATGACCACCTGGGCCCGGATGTATTGCCAAGTATAGCAACATGCCATGGCGAATATCAGGTAGGAAAAGAATGAGAAGCTTCCCATCATGTCGTTGTTCGCGCCCTTGACCTGCCGCACGATGGTGTAGATCACGTCCCCCAGGCTCAAAAGCGTCAGCACGTACAGCACAATGTAGCCCGGCGCATGGGGCCTGTAGCGCTTCATAGACAACCGCCTCCGTAAAATCGATATGAACCATTATACCGCAAGGGGTGGGAAAACACAAGCGGGGAAATTCTGATTTGGCGGGGAGATGCGGCAGCCCAAAGCCTTCCCCTTTGGGGAAGGTGCCGAGCGTAGCGAGGCGGATGAGGTCCCCTTACGATGCGCCTCGCGCCTCTGCTGAAAAATGCCCCGAACAACGCAAGCGTTTTCGGGGAAATCCACCTTCCCCACCGGGGGAAGGCTACTTTTGGGGCCTTCGTCAACAGCTCGATAAATCAGAATTTGCCAAGCCGAACATCCACCCGCTGCCAAATTCCCCCCTCATTCTTGCGCCGCTGCCTCCAGCTTCCCTGCCAGCGCTTCGACGCCGGGAATGCCCGTCCCCCGGTAGTCCCTGGCCAGGGCGCGCAGCTCCTCCAGCGCGTCTGAGAGCTCCTCCTGCCCGCCGTCCTCCCGGGGGTCGATTTCCGACAGAAGCATCAGCGCGTCCTCGAATTCGGCGTTCAGGTCCTCCAGCGCCTCCGGGTCTCCGCATTCCCCGGCCAGCGCGTCCAACGCCTCCAGCACCGCCTCCAGGCGCTCAATGGTATCCTTGATCATGATCCTCTTCCTCCCTTGACGCAATAAAACAAGTATACCGCCCAACGCCCCTTCGCGCAAGAAAAATCTTTGGTTTACACCCAATTTGGCAGGACAAACGGATTCGATGATCGAATATTATAACGATATACTTTCAGGGATGTGAACGAGGACATGAACGATCGCAACGCGCTGTTGCGCAGGCTGCGGGCCATCGCGGCGCTGGTGCTGGTGGCGATGTATATACTTGGGCTGGTTGCGATGATGACCGGGCGGGTGCAGGTTGCGCTGATTCTGTGGGTGGTTTCCACGCTGGGCGGCATCGGGCTGCTTTACTGGATGCGCACGGTGACGAAGCGCAAGGAAGAAGCCGAAAAGGCCGCGCGGGGCGAGGACGCCTCCGGGGAGCACTGACCGCCATGCGGATGAGGAGAAAGCCCTGGACCGAGCCGAAGCTGGCCGCCTGCCCCTACTTCATCGAAGCGCCATCCAGTCATCGGGGTCACTGGCGGGAATGCTTCACCCACCCCGACAGGCCGCTGCACCTGGAAATCGGGTGTGGCAAGGGCGTATCCACGGTGCGAATGGCCCACGCCAACCCGGATATCAACTACATCGCCATCGATGAGGTGCGCACCGTGCTGGCGGTGTCCGTGCGCAACACCGAGCGGGAATACGAGGATGGCGCGCCGGAAAACCTCGTTTTTTCCGAGGTGGACGCCATGCGCATCTATGACACCTTCTGCGTCGCGGACGGCATCGGGCGCATCTACATCAACTTTCCCAACCCGTGGGATGAGCGGGCGAAGCACCACAAGCGCCGCCTGACCCACCCGCGGCAGCTGTTCCAGTACCGGGAATTTCTGGTCCCCGGCGGCGAAATCTGGTTCAAGACGGACAACGACGCCCTGTTCACCGCCACAAAGCGCTACATGGGCGCGTGCGGCTTTGAAATCACCTACCTGACCGACGACCTGCATGCCTCGGGTTTTACCCCAAACTACGTGTCCGAGCACGAGCGGCTGTACGTCGGCCAGGGCAAGGCCATACACTTTTTGATCGCGAAAATGGCGCCGCTGACCGGCGCTGAGGACAAAACGACAAACGGAGGAACGGACATGAGCAATTTCTTTGAGCGCAACAAGGCGCGGCTGGACAACTTCACCCGCATCTCCACCAGCGTCGGCGCACGGGCGGACTATGTGCAGGGCGGCGGCGGCAATACCTCGGCAAAGCTGGAGGGCGGCCTGATGGCCATCAAGGCCTCCGGCTACTGCCTGAAGGACATCCGCCCCGACAAGGCCTACGCCGTGCTGGACTACGAGGCGCTGCGCGGCTTCTACAACAATACCGATCCCGCCACCCTCCCGGACGTGGAAAAGGCGGGCAGCGAACAGGCCAAGGCCAACACAAAGGCCGTCGAAGGCCTGGCGGCGCTGCGCCCCTCCGTGGAGGCGGGCTTCCATTCGATCCTGGACACCTATGTGGCCCACAGCCACAGCGTCTACGCCAACCTGGCCGCGTGCAGCGCCGAGCTGGAGAGCATCGTCAAGGTCGCGCTGGCCGACGCCGACTACAGCTGGGGCTGGGTCAGCTATGTGGATCCCGGCGCGCGGCTGACCTTCTCCATCCGCGACGAGGTGCGCCGCGTGGAGGCCGAGACCGGCCGCCGACCCGCCGCCATATTCATGCAGAACCACGGCCTGATCGCCCACAGCGACGACCCGGACGAGTGCCTGCGCGTCCACACCGACGTCAACGACCGCATCGCAAGGGCCTTCGGCATCGAAAACGGCAGCTTCCCGAAGGTGGGCGTAAAGGACGTCGGCGACGGCCTGTTCGAAGCGGACTGCCCCTTCCTGGCCCAGCAGCTGGCCTCCGGCGATTTCAGCGAGAAGTTCCTGCTGGAGTCCCCCCTCTACCCCGACCAGCTGGTATTCCTGACCGGCGTGTTCAGCTTCGGCGAGGGCAAGCCTCAGGAGGGCATGGCCGTCTGCAACCCGCAGACCGGCGTCGTGACCTTCAACATGCCCGCCGCAAAGGCCCAGGTGATCGCCGAGACGCTGACCGCCGTGCTGTTCATCTGCCGCGCCATCGAGAAAAAGGGTTACACCCTGTCCACCATGGGCGAGGCCGCCAAGGCCTTCATCGCCAACTGGGAGAGCGAGAAGTACCGCAAATCGCTTGCGGGCAAATAAATGGCCCTGGCGGCCCAGGGGCCGCCGCTACTACCATGACCACGTTTACAAAGGAGAACCCTCGCTATGCAGCGTCCCCGCTTTCGCCCCTTTCGGAAGGCCCGCTTTTTCCTGATCCAGACCGTCGCGCTGTGGCTGTGCCTGATGCTGATCTGTCTGACCTGCTCGGGCCTGACCCAGGGCGAGGTGGTGGTGATGCGGGCGCTGGAGCACCTGGGCAAGCCCTACGTGCTGGGGGCGGCGGGGCCGGACCGCTTCGATTGCAGCGGCCTGGTGATGTACTGCCTCAAGCCGGAGGGGTTTGAATTTCCCTATCACGCCGCGGCAATCATCGGCACCGACGAACGCTATCCGCTGATCAAAAATCCCCGGGAGCTGCTGCCCGGCGACGTGGTCTGCTTTGACACCGTGCGCGACAGTGACCCCAGCGACCACATGGGCTTCTGGATGGGCGGCAACCGCTTTGTCCACGCCTCCTCCACTGGCGAGGTAAAGATCAGTGCCCTTGAGGATTTCTACCTGGAAAAGTTCACCGGCGCGAGGCGTTACGCCCAGGTCTACACCTACCTTCCCACCGGCAAGCAGATTGGCGAATGGCTGGACAGCACCGGCATCCCCGAAAAGCTGAAGCCGGTGCGGGACTGGTTCGACGGCCTCAAAATCCCGGAAAAGATCGAAGTACTGAAAGGAAAAATCATTGACCTATGGAACAGTTTCTTCAGGAAACCCTGAACCAGATACGCGAACCCGACCGGGAGGCCATGCGACAGGCCCTGAAACGCCAGGAGAGCCTCGCCAAGCCGCCCCACAGTCTGGGCAAGCTGGAGGACCTCTCCATCAAGCTGGCCGGCATGACGGGCAAAATCTACAACCCGGTGGACCGCCGCCGGGTACTGATATTCGCCTCCGACAACGGCATTGTGGAGGAGGGCGTGGCCAGCTGCCCCCAGAGCGTGACGCTGAGCCAGACCATCAACTTTACCCGGGGGCTGACCGGGGTGGCCGTGCTGGCGCGGCACTTCCACACCGAGCTGGACGTGATGGACGTGGGTATCAATGCTGACTTCCACCAGTCCGGCGTTCGGGACGTGAAGATTGCCCACGGCACCCGCAATTTTGCGAAGGAACACGCCATGAGCCGGGAGCAGGCGAACCGCGCCCTGCAGATCGGCATCGAGGCGGCCCGGCGCGCCGCGGACGAAGGCATACAGATCATCGGCGTGGGCGAAATGGGCATCGGCAACACCTCCACCTCCAGCGCGGTGCTGTCCGCGCTGCTGGGCCTGCCCGCAAAGCAGACCGTCAGCCGGGGCGCGGGCATCAACAATGCCGCCTATGCCCGGAAGATCGCGGTAATCGACGAGGCCATCGCCCGCTGGCAGCCCGACCCCGCCGACCCGGTGGACGTGCTGATGAAGGTGGGCGGGTTCGACCTGGCCGCCATGTGCGGCGCGTTCCTGGGCGCGGCGGCGGCGCGGGTGCCCGCGGTCATCGACGGCTTTATCAGCGCCGTGGCAGCGCTGTGCGCTTTCAGGTTGAACCCGCTGGCCGCGGCCTATATGATCCCCTCCCACGCCTCGGCGGAAAAGGGCTATCGCCTGGCCATGGAGGCCATGGGCCTGGAGCCAATGCTACTGATGAACATGCGGCTGGGCGAGGGCAGCGGCTGCCCCATCGCCTTCGAGCTGGTGGCCGCGTCCCAGAGCGTGATCCGCAACATGGCCACCTTCGAGGAAGCCGCCATCGACGACGGCTACCTGGAGGAGATTCGCGGCAACAAGACCTACCTGGGAGAGGCGTAATGAGCACCTACATCTCCGGCGGCTGCAAGAACGGCAAGTCATTCTACGCCCAGAGGGTGGCGAAGGCCGGCGGCAGTCCGCTGTACTACATCGCCACGATGATCCCGAGTGACGATGAAGACCTGGCCCGCATCCGCCGCCACCGCGAGGAGCGGGCGGGCTGGGGCTTTGAGACGCTGGAATGCGGTCGGGATATACTCTCCTGCCTCGATTCGGCCGATCCTTCGGGCGCCTTCCTGCTGGACAGCGTGACCGCGCTGCTCTCCAACGAGATGTTTGCGCCCGGAGGCGTCGACATGGACGCGCCGGAGCGAATCGCCGGGGCGCTGGAGACCTTTGTCGACCGCGCGCCCAACACGGTACTGGTGTCGGACTACATCTTCTCCGACGCCATGCTGTACGACGAACTGACCGAGGCCTACCGCCGGGGACTGGCCCTCATCGACCGCCGCCTCGCCGCCCGGTGTGACAACGTGATCGAGGTGGTCGCCGGACAATTCATCGTCCACAAGGGGGCCTTGCCGGTATGAAGCGATTCTGGAACGCCTTCTGCATGTGCTACGGCATGTTCACCGCCCTGCCATGCCCCTGCCGGCCCTGGGACGAGGACGCCCGGGACATGATGCTGGTTTGCCTGCCCATCGTGGGGGCGCTGCTGGGACTGTTGTGGGCGGGGCTGGGGGCGCTGGGCATGGCGTGGCTGACGCCTGCGCTGCGCTCAGCGCTGATCGCCGCCCTGCCCTGGCTGCTGACCGGATTCATCCACCTGGACGGCTACATGGACACCTGCGACGCCATACTGTCCTGGCGACCGCTGGAGCAGCGGCTGCGCATCCTCAAGGACGTGCACACCGGGGCGTTTGCCGTGGTGGGGCTGGGCCTGCTGATGATATTCAGCCATTCCGCCGCAATGGGTTTGGAATGGGGCGACCTGCGGGCGCTGTTGTTCGTGCCGGTGGTTTCCCGGTGCGGCTCGGCCTTCTGTGTGCTGACGCTACAGCCCATCGGCCACAGCGAATACGCGAAAACCGAGGGCAAGACCGCCCAGCGCGTCGCCGTTGTGGCCATATGGTTGATCGCCGTGACCGCCTGTGCCATTTGGCTGAAGCGGCCTGCGATTGCGCTGCTGGCGGAGACGGCGGTCTATGCCGCTGCGATGGCCTGGGCCTGCCGCACGCTGAAGGGTGTCTCCGGCGACTTGGCCGGGTTCGCCCTGAGCGCCGCCGAGTGCGCCGCGCTGATCGCCCTGGCAAGCATCCATCAATTTGCATAGGAGGACCGGAGCATGATACTGATCATCGGGGGCAGCTACCAGGGCAAACTGGACTATGCCCGGCAGCGCTTTGGCCTCGCGGACGATGAAATACAGGTCTGTGACGAGACGACAATGGCCTTGGATTTCTCCCGCCGCTGCATCGCCTGCATCGACCGCTTTGCCCTGAACAGAATCCGGTCGGGTTTCGACCCTGTAGAGGCATTCGGTACGGACCCCGGTCTGTACAGGGACGTTATTTTCATCGCGAACGACGTCTCCGGCGGCGTGGTGCCCATGGACCCGGTGCTGCGGGCCTGGCGGGAAGCCTGCGGGCGCATGAACATGAAGCTGGCGAGCCAGGCCGACGAGGTCTGGCGGCTGTTCTGCGGCATACCGCAGCGCATCAAATGAGGGCGCTTTACCTGCTGCGCCACGGCGTCACCGAGGCCAACGAAAAGCGCCTTTACGGCGGCAGCACCGACAGCCCATTGTCGGAAAACGGTCGGCGCATGGCCCGGGAAATCGCCGTCAGCCGCCCGCTGCCCGTCTGCGATATCTATCTCTCCAGCGGCATGGCCCGGGCTAACGAAACGCTTGAGATCCTGACAGGGCGAAGTCCCGACCGCATTCTCCCGGAATTATCTGAAATGGACTTCGGTCGGTTTGAGATGCTGGGGTATGAGACGCTGTGTCACGACCCGGACTACCAGCGCTGGATCGGGGATGAAAGCGGCGCGTTCCCCTGCCCTGGCGGCGAATCCACGGGCGCGTTCAGGAAGCGGGTGTTCGCCGGAGGCTCGGCCCTGCTGGCGTTGGACTGGGACACCGCCCTGGTGGTGTGCCACGGCGGCGTGATCGTCAACCTGATGGGGGGCTGGTTTCCGTCGGAAGACCGGGGCTTCTACGAATGGCAGCCCGCCGCCTGCGGGGGCTGGCGCGTAGTATTCAAGGGGCACACGCCCATCCGGTTTGAACCGATATAGCAGCTGTTCGGTCCCAATCAAGCTGCATCGTCCGTGGCGATGGCCTCAAGGCCGCCACAGTGGCGGCGCAGGCGCCGCCGCTGCATCCGCCTGGACTGAACGGTTACTCAATTGATAAACAGCGGCGTCATCCTGCCGCCATCACAGTAGTCATCCAACATCAACAAGGAGGTTCCCACATGAGGTACAAGGCCATACTCGCGGATCTCGCCCGCAAACGCTATCCCCTCTCCATCATGCTGATCGTCATCGGCGTGCTGGTTGTCCCCTTCCCCTACCTGTTCATCCACTTTGGGTTGGAATTTACCAACTTCTGGTGGTCGCTGTTCGGCATTTGCAGCGGCATCGTGTCCGGCAGCGTGATCATCGGCCTTGGCTCATTGGTGGAGGACGTGCACGACATCTCGATGCACACCGTGGGTTACGACCTGGAGATCGGCGAGGTGCCTGAAGAGATGATCGACCACGAGGTACAGCCCGAAGCGGCAGAGGATGAGGCCCATGCCGATACCATCGAGGCCCAGTCCACCGAGGAAAAGCCCGAACCCGTGGCGGAGGAGAGCGCCGAGGCATGAGCCCCGGCAAAAGCGGACAGTCCCGGAAAAACAGCGTTTTCCGGGACTGTCCGTTTATTTGTTACTTATGGAAATACCGCACAATACGGCGGCGCATCTGGCGGTGCCTTTTCCGACATCTGCTGCTTGCAGATTTCTCGATTTACCTCCGGGGCTTACCAGCCCGTTCTTGCTGAAAACGCTCCATCCGGGCGCTCGAACCCAGTAAACCTTCGAAATCTGCAATTGCATCTGTCGAAAAATTCACTCGCCAGCTGACCACCTTAATTGCGCGGTATTTCCTTATACAGTATCAGCGAAAACCAGGTGACGATGTTGCCCTGGGCGAGGAACTCTATGCCGTGCTTCTCCGCCAGATCGGTGACCAGTATGCCGTGGCTCTCCACGCATGGAAACATGCGGTCGGGAAAGCGGCAGGGCGCGTCGGGCCAGGTGCAGTGCTCGCAGTGGGCGCAGGCCTCGGTGGACAGCGTCAGCGTGTCCGTCGCCTGCTGGCGCACCATATTAAGCGCCTGCCGGGTGATCGCCTCGTGGTCGGCCCGGGTGGCCAGCGTCTCCTGGATGTTGGCAATGTCGCTGACCTCGGTGATGGTGGCAATGAGCAGGCCCTCCTTGAAGGCCATCACCCGCTCCTGGCAGGCCTTCACGGTGCCCACCGCGGGCGGACAGGCCCAGGTGGTGTTGTACATCGGGCATTCTGTTTCACAGATGTAGCGCACCCGCTCGGAAAACAGCAGCTCGTCGGTGCCGATAAAGGCGTATTCGTACAGCGGCAGCTCGGCCAGCTGCGCCTCCAGCTTCTGTCTGTCCATGCTCAGCCGCCCAGGTACGCCTCGCGGACGCGGTCGTCGGCCAGCACCTCGGCGGCGGGGCCGGAGATGGTGATCTTGCCCGTACCCAGCACGTAGGCCCGGTCGGCGATGGACAGCGCCATCTGGGCGTTCTGCTCCACCAGCAGGATCGTGGTGCCCGCATGGTGCAGCTCCTTGATGATATCGAAGATCTGCTCCACCAGGATCGGGGCCAGACCCATGGACGGCTCGTCCAGCATCAGCAGCTTAGGCTTGCTCATCAGTGCGCGGCCCATGGCCAGCATCTGCTGCTCGCCGCCGGACAGCGTGCCCGCGATCTGCTTCTCGCGCTCCTTCAGCCGGGGGAAGCGCATGAACACGTCCTCCAGCGAGGCCGGAATCTCCTCATTCGGGCGGGAATAGCCGCCCATCTCCAGGTTCTCCCGCACGGTCATCTGCTGGAAGACCCGGCGTCCCTCGGGGCACAGGGCCATGCCCAGGCCCACGATGCGGCTGGCGCCGATGCCCACAATGCCCTTGCCCTCGAAGGTGATCAGGCCGCTGCGGGGTTTGAGCAGGCCGGACACGGTATTCAGCGTGGTGGACTTGCCCGCGCCGTTCGCGCCGATCAGCGTGACGATCTCGCCCTCGTTCACCTCGAAGGAGATGCCCTTGATGGCGTGTATGCTGCCGTAGTAGACGTGTATGTCGTCCACCCGCAGCAGGCTCTTCTTGTTGCTCGCTTCGCTCATGGCTCAGCCCTCCTTCTTCTTGCCCAGGTAGGCTTCGATGACGGTCGGGTTGGCCTGGATCTCATCGGCGGTGCCCTTGGCGATGATGCGGCCGTAGTTGAGCACGCATATACCCTCGCAGATGCCCATGACCAGGTTCATGTCGTGCTCGATCAGCATGACGGCGATATGGAACTGGTCGCGGATCTTGATGATGTTGTGCATCAGCTCTTCCGTCTCGTGGGGGTTCATGCCCGCGGCGGGCTCGTCCAGCAACAGCAGCGATGGGTTCGTGGCCAGCGCGCGGACGATCTCCAGGCGCCGCTGGGCGCCGTAGGGCAGCGAACCGGCCCGCACGCCCGCCAGGTCCTGCATGTCGAAGATCGACAGCAGCTCCAGGGCCTTTTCGTGCTGTTTGCGCTCGCCCTGCCAGTAGCCGGGCAGGCGCAGTATGCCGGTAAACATGCCGTACTTCACCTGGTTGTGAAGGCCGATGCGCACGTTGTCCTCCACCGTCATGTTGTCAAACAGGCGTATGTTCTGGAACGTTCGGGCGATGCCCAGCTTGTTGGCCTGCACGGTGTTCATGCCGGCGGTGTCCTTGCCGTTGAGCAGCACCGTGCCCATCGTGGGCTGGTACACCTTGGTCAGCAGGTTGAACACGGTGGTCTTGCCCGCGCCGTTTGGGCCGATCAGCCCGGCGATCTCGGTCTTGCCGATGATCAGGTTGAAGTCCTCCACGGCCTTCAGGCCGCCGAATTCAATGCCCAGGTGGCGCGCCTCCAGCACAGGCGTGCTGTGCAGGTCGCGCTCGGGGATGATGCCCTGGCTGGGCGCGGGCACCATGCGGGTGTCCAGCAACCGCTTCTTGCCTTCAGTCTGTGTCATTCGTCAGCACCTCCCACCTGCGTCTGGGCGTCGCGGCTCCCCCGCCGCCCGATCCGGCTGAACACTGAGCGCAGAATCGGGTTGTTGGTGACCAGCATCACCAGGATCAGCACGATGGCATAGACCAGCATACGATAATCGGCGAAGGTCCTCAGCAGCTCCGGCAGCACGGTCAGCAGCGTCGCCGCGATGATGGAGCCCCAGATGTTGCCGATGCCGCCCAACACGACGAACACCAGCACCAGTATGGACGTGTCAAACTTGAACTTCGACGCCGCCACGGTGGAGAAATTAAGGCCGTACAGCGCGCCGGCCATGCCGGCCAGCACCGCCGCGGTGACGAAGGCCATCATCTTGTACTTGGTGACGTTGATGCCCATGGCCTCCGCCGCGATGCGATTGTCCCGGGTGGCCATGATGGCGCGGCCCGAGCGGCTGTTGATCAGGTTCATCACCACGATCAGCGTGAATATGATCAGCGCGAAGCCCATCGGGAACGTGGCAATCTTGTCGGCGACCGTCGCGCCGGCAGGACCGTTGACCAATATCGTGCCGGGGATATTCGGGTTGTTGAAGGAAACGATGAGGCGTTTGCCATCCAGCGAGAAGTACAGGCAGTTCAGCACGTTGCGGATGATCTCGCCGAAGGCCAGCGTCACGATGGCCAGGTAGTCGCCTCGCAGGCGCAACACCGGTATGCCGATCAGCACGCCCGCGATGCCCGCGAACACGCCGCCCACCAACATGGCCAGGATCAGCCGCAGCAGTTCGCTTTCAATGTTGAACAGCGCGTTCAGCCACGCCGCGGCGATGATGCCGGAAAACGCGCCGATGCTCATGAAGCCTGCATGGCCCAGGCTCAGCTCGCCGGAAATGCCCACCACCAGGTTCAGCGATATGGCCATCACGATGTACACGCAGATGGGCACCAGCTGGCCCTTCAAAGAGCGCTTCATCGCGCCGGAGGAAATCATCGACTGGCAGATGATGAAGGCGATGATGACGATGCCGAAGGATATGATGTTGTTGATCGTGCTCTTTTTCAGCTTCTTCATATGCCTCACCTCACACTTTCTCGTGCACCGGCTTGCCCAGCAGGCCGGCCGGCTTGAACAGCAGCACGATGATCAGCACGGCGAACACGATGGCGTCGCCCAGCTCGGTGGAGATGTACGCCTTGCCCAGGATCTCGATGACGCCCAGCAGCAGGCCGCCGATCATCGCCCCGGGGATGGAGCCGATGCCGCCGAACACCGCCGCCGTGAACGCCTTGATGCCCGGCATGGAGCCGGTAGTGGGCATCAGCGTGGGATAGGAGGAGCACAGCAGCACGCCGGCGATGGCCGCCAGGGCCGAGCCGATAGCGAAGGTGACGGAGATGGTGCGGTTCACGTTGATGCCCATCAGCTCCGCGGCCCCGCGGTCCTCGGACACCGCGCGCATGGCCTTGCCCATCTTGGTCCTTCCGGTGAACAGCGTCAGCACGATCATGATGACGATGTTTGCCACGATGGTCAGTATGATCTCGCTGGTGATGACCAGGTTGCCGTCAAACAGCTTGATGGAGCCCACATTGAACACGGACGGGAACACCTTGGGGTTCGCCGACCAGATCAGCAGGGCCGTATTTTGCAGCAGGTAGCTGACGCCGATGGCCGTGATCAGCACGGCCAGCTTGGTGGCGTCGCGCAGGGGCCGGTAGGCCAGCCCCTCGATGAGCACGCCCAGCACCGTGCACACCGCCATGGCGCACAGCACCGCCAGCAGCGGCGGCAGCGCCAGGTAGGACATGGCGCAGAACGCGATGTAGGCGCCCACCATGATGACATCGCCATGGGCGAAGTTCAGCATCTTGGCAATGCCGTAGACCATCGTGTAGCCCAGGGCGATGATGGCGTAGACGCTGCCGAGGCTGATGCCGTTGATCAGAAATCGCAGGAACGAAACCATGTGATTCCAACTCCTTGAAAAGTAGTATAAGGTAACTGACCATTATCAACACGCCATTAGCGTACCTCTAATAACTATCGTGTCGCCCGACGAGATTTAGTCAGATTTGACTTGCAAAGGACGCAGGCTGCCTGGCGGGCAGTCAAGGTTTTTGCAAGGCGAAAGCGATTTGCCTCAATCTGTGATTGAGCCAAATCGGTCGGCAAAGCCGACTGAGAATCCCAAAGGGATTCTCACTTCGATGGCTGAAATTCAGCCGTCTGGCGGCGATGAGCGTTTTTTTAGAGGGACCCTCCTGTTGACAATCGTCAGTTACCTCGCGGGGAATAAAGCCTTATCCTGCCCCATGAACCGCCATGGGGCAGGATAAGCCAAATCCGTCAGTCGTTGAAGCCCACGTAGGCGCCGTCCTTGATGACGACGGCGGTGGGGGTCTTGGTGACCGCGCCGGAGGCGTCCCAGGTCATGCTGCCAGTCAGGCCGTCGATCTGGAAATCGGCGCTGGTGAACTGGGCGATCAGCTTTTCGCAGGCGTCGGCATAGTCGGTGCTGCCGTCGATGCCAGCGGCCATGGAGGCGGTGTACAGGGCGTACACGGCGTCGTAGCAGTCAGCGGCGAACTGGTTCGGGATTTCGCCGGTGATCTCCTGATAGCGGGCCACGAAGGCCTGGGTGCGCTCGTCCTGGGCATCCGCGGAGAAGGGAGTCAGCATGAACACGCCCTCGGCCAGGCTGGTGTCAAAGCCCTCCATGGTCAGGATGCCGTCCATGCCGTCCACGCCGAAGAACACGGGCGCGTAGCCGATGGACTTCGCGGTCTGCAGGATCATGGAAGCGGGGGTGTAGTAGATGGGCAGGAACACCAGGTCGGCGCCGGCGTCCTTCGCCGCGGAAACCTGCACGGAGAAGTCAGTAGTGTCATCGGTGAAGGTGGTCTCGGAGACAACCTCTATGCCCTGCACCTTGGCCTCCTCTACGAAGGTCTGGTAGATGCCGGTGGAATAGGCGTCAGCGTTGTTGTAGATGATGGCGATCTTCTCGCCCAGGCTGTGGGCCTTGATATACTGGGCCGAAGCGGTGCCCTGCGCGGGATCGGTGAAGCACACCTGGAACACGTTGTCCTTGTCCGCGGTCACGTCGGGGGAAGACGCGGAGGGGGTCAGCATGAACACGCGGTCCTCATTGGCCTGCGCGCCAACGGCGATGCAGGGGGTGGTGGTGGTGGTACCGGCGATCATCTGGGCGCCATCGTCCAGCACCTTGTTGTAGGCGTTCAGGGACTTCTCGGGGTCATGCTCGTCGTCCTGGTTCAGCAGCTCGATCTGCATGCCGCCCTCGGCATTGATCTGCTCGGCGGCCACCTGGGCGCCAAACTTGCAGGCATTGCCGTAGATCGCGGCCGCGCCGGTGAAAGGGCCAATGACGCCGATCTTCAGGGCGTCCTCGGCCATGGCGGCGGAAGCCAGCCCCATGACCATCACGATGGCGAGGATCATTGCAACGATAGCCTTGTTGAACTTCATAATCGGATTCCTCCCAATCAGAATTGCGCTACGCGCATACGGGATATGCGCATATCGTTAAACGCTACTATACAATTACATCAAATTATTGTCAAGAGCATGTTATGCGCGTTTTCGGGTATTTTACGTTATTTCTCATTTGAACGACCCGTAACGCCATCCTGCAAAAGCGTGGACCACGACCGGTGATATGCCGTCAAAACTGCCATATCCTGTATGTAAAGCCTTCATTTCTCCAGCGGCTTGATGAGGCTGTCCAGCAGCTTCGCGGTCTCGGCGGCGCAGTCCGCGGGCGCGTAGGCCCGCTGGGCGGCGCGCATGGCCCTGATCTCGGCCCCATCGTCGGCGAACAACGCCCTGACGCAGTCGGGCAGCGCCTCGGGCGCGGAACAGTACTTCGCCAGGCCGTGGGCCTGCAACAGGTCCGGGTTGTGCTGCTCCTGCCCCGCAAGCTGGCCGAACAGTATCATCGGCACGTTCAGCGCCACCGCCTCCATGGCGGCATTGGGGCTGGCCCGCATCACCAGCACGTCGCTGGCGACCATCACGTTCTGGATGTCCTCGACGAAGCCCATGACGCTCAGGCGGCCATGGTAGTGCTCGGCAAATGCCTTTTTCAGCTTCTTGCGCAGCTTCTTGTTTCGACCGCAGACCACGTTTACGTGGGCATCGGTGCGCTTGAGCAACACGCGAACGACGGCGCGGATGATGCCGCTGCCCTCGGAGCCGCTCATGACGGTGACGACAATGCCCTCGTGAGGGGCGGGCGCAGGCACGTTCATGAAGCGGCTGCGCACGGGAAAGCCCACCTCGATCACCCGGCTGGGGTCCTTTACGTGGGCGACGGTGCACTCATAGGATTCCCGGGACGGCGCGAGCACCCTGTAGATGCGGGGGTCGTACCAGTACTCGGTGATGTCGATCAGGTCCACCTCGTGGGCGATCAGCGGAATATTCAGCCCGGCGTCGTCCAACACGTCCAGCACCGTAGCCAAAAAAATAGGGTGCGCGGACAGTATGGCGTCCGGGCGAAAGCTGTCCAGCAGGGCCAGCAGCTTTGCGCGGATCATCGCGGCCACCACGGAAACCACCGGCTTCCTGAAGGTCAACCCCGCTAAAAAGTTCCACTCCCACGCCTTGCCGGGCATACGGGTGATCGGTCCATAGGTGTATTCGGCCATGTACTGTTCAAAGCGGTTCATCAGTGAAAAGCCGTCGATGATCTTGATCTCTATATCGTCGTAGGCGGACAGCCGCTCCGCCAGGGCGTCGGCGATGCTCTTGTGGCCGTGCCCCGTGTACATCGATGTAATGATCAACAACTTTCGCATGCTTCAATCCTCTTGAGTATCATTATTATGCGCGGTCGGTTGTACCGCTGGATCATGATGTCCCCCAGGTTGCTCAAGGCGTAGCCGATGGTGATGGCCACGCCATACCAGCCATCGATCAGCAGCCAGAATACGGGACTGATGAATGCGAGCACCCAGTGTACCATCTCGGCGTTGCACATCTCCTGTACCAGCCGTTCCAGGTGTGCCTTGTCCCTGGTCATGGTGTTCTGCTTGGGAAAGGCCTTCGGCATGATGCGGCTCATGTCGATGCTGTGGGTCTTGAGCCAGCGCACGCCAAGCTTCTCGTAGATCTGGCCGTTCTTTTCCCAGGCATAGCACTTGAATGGGAAGCGCCGGTAGTCGTACCAGGACCGGGGCACGCTCTCGCCGATGAAGAAGGCGGCGATGCCGATGATGCCCACGATGGAGGCCATGCGCAAAAAGACGAACAGCGGCTTGAACAGGTGCGACAAGCGGCCTGAGCTGGTAAGCGCAAACAGCGCCACGCACACCGCGAACAGCAGCGCCATGATCAGCGCGCTCATGTCAATCGCGCCTGTCGTCCGCCTCTTCTGTTGCATTGACAAGCCTCCCAAAGCTGTCGGCGGAACGGCGCGCCCCGCCCGATTCAGGTTCAGTCCTTCACGAATTCGTTGTAGATGGCGTTCATCGCGGTCTCGAAATCCTCGATGTTGATGCCGACGATGATGTTCATCTCGCTGGAGCCCTGGTCGATCATGCGGATGTTCACGCCCGCCCTGTACAGGGCGGAGAACAATCGCGCGGCGGTGCCAGGGGCGCTGGTCATGCCGTGGCCCACGGTGGCGATCAGGGCGATGCCCGCGCTGATGTCGATGGAATCGGGCTGGCAGGTCTGCTGGATGCGTTGTATGATCTGCTCCTTGCGGGTCACCAGCTCCTTGTCCGCCACCACCACGGACATCGTATCGATACCGGTGGGCAGGTGCTCGAAGGAGACGCCGAAGTCCTCCAGCGCCTGGAGCACCCGGCGGCCAAAGCCCAGCTCGGCGTTCATCATGGCCTTCTCTATGCTCAGCAGCGTGAAGTTCTTGTGGCCGGCGATGCCGGTGATGACCTGGCCGTTTTCATGGGACTCGGAGGGGTTCATCACGATCATCGTGCCCGGGTCCTCGGGGGCGTTGGTATTGCGTATGTTCGTGGGAATGCCCGCCTTGTGCACCGGGAAGATGGAGTCCTCGTGCAGCACGGTCGCGCCCATGTAGGAAAGCTCCCGCAGCTCCCGGTAGCTGAGCTCGCGGATGCACTTCGGGTTCTTGACGATGCGGGGGTCGGCCATCAGGAAGCCGGACACGTCGGTCCAGTTCACGTACAGGTCGGCCTTCGCGGCCCGGGCCACGATGGCGCCGGAGATGTCGCTGCCGCCCCGGGAGAAGGTGTGCACGTCGCCGTTTGGATAAGCGCCGTAGAAGCCGGGAATGACCGCGTGTTCGTGGACCTTCAGGGCCTCGGCCATGATCTCGTTGGTCCACTCGGAGGCGAAGTTGCCCTGCCGATCGAACTTGACCACGTCCTGGGCGTCGATGAAATCCCAGCCCAGGTACTTGGACAGCAGCATACCGTTCAGGTATTCCCCGCGGCTGGCGGCAAAATCGGGGTTTTTGTACTGGCGTATGGCGTTGCAGGTATCGATCAGCAGGCCATCGATGTCAAAATCCAGCTCCAGCTCCCGGGCGATGCCCAGGTAACGGTCTGCGATCTTGCGGAACAGCTCCTCATGGCTCTGGCCGCGCTCCACCAGGCGGTGGCACTGGTACAGCATATCGGTGATCTTCTCGTCCGCGTCAAATCGTTTGCCGGGGGCGCTGGGCACCACGTAATGATAGTCCGGATCCGATTCGATGATGGCCTTGACCTTGCGGAAGTGCTCCGCGTCGCACAGTGAAGAACCGCCAAACTTTGCCACTTTGATTCCCAAGTTGATAACTCCCTTTCAGGCCGACAGACGCGGCGTGTAGTAACGATGATTATGTGCCTTCCCTTGTAGCGGCGGCCCCCGGACCGCCATGGCGGCGGCAAATCCAAATCGCGGGCGCTGCCCGCGCACGAGAAGCGGAATCGCGTGTGCTGCCCAATCGCGGGCGCTGCCCGCGCACGGGAAGCGGAATCGCGTGTGCTGCCCAATCGCGGGCGCTGCCCGCGCACGAGAAGCGGAATCGCGCGCGCTACCCGCGCACGAGAAGCGGAATCGCGCGCGCTGCCCGCGCACGAGATGGCGCCGCTACATTATGGGCTATTGTTCGGTTTCAACCGTCGGCATGACCTCGCCCTCGATCAGGTCCAGCAGCCGTTCCCTGCCGGTGCCGTCCTTCGACGAATGGACCATGACCTCCCAGGGCTGTACGCCCAGGGTGCGGCAGATCACCGGGATGCTCCTCCCCCGCTGGGCCTTGGACAGCTTGTCCGCCTTGGTGGCCACCACGGTAAAGGGGATGTCGTAGTGCCGCAGGTATTCCACCATCAGCTGGTCGTCCTCGGTGGGGGCGTGACGGATGTCCACCAGCTGGAACACCCGCTTCAGGTTCCGGGAATTGCGCAGGTAGCCCTCGATCATGTCGGCCCACTTCTGCTTCTCCTGCTTCGGGGCCCGGGCAAAGCCGTAGCCCGGCAGGTCCACCAGAAAGAAGGCCTCGTTGATCAGGTACAGGTTCACCAGGCGCGTCTTGCCGGGCTCCGAGGAGGTCCTGGCCAGCTTGGAATTGCCCGTCATGCTGTTGATCAGCGAGGATTTGCCCACGTTGGACTTTCCCACCATGGCAATCTCGGGCATGCCCTGGCCGGGGTAATCCCCAAAGGCGTTGAGGGATTTTACAAACTTCGATTTCCTTACGATCATGGGCCGCTCACCCCGCCTTGCGCTGATCCTGCTTTTCAAGCACGACCTCCAGCGCGTCGTCCACCTGGTCCATCAGGCGGATGTCCATCCTTTCGAGTATCGCGGCGTCGATCTTCTCCAGATCCTTTTCGTTCTCCCGGGGCAGCAGTATGTGGTTGATGCCCAGCCGGTACGCGGCCAGCAGCTTCTCCTTCACGCCGCCGATGGGCAGCACCCGGCCATGCAGCGTGATTTCGCCGGTCATGGCCAGCGCCCCGCTGGCGGACAGCCCGGTCACTGCGGACATCAGCGCGCAGCTGAGGGCCACGCCGGCGGAGGGGCCGTCCTTGGGCACCGCGCCCTCGGGCACGTGTATGTGTATGTCGTGCTTTTCGAAATAATCGGGCTCCATACCCCACCGGGGCAAGCGGGCGCGAACCACGCTTCGGGCCAGCTCCGCCGATTCCTTCATCACTTCTCCCAGCTTGCCGGTCAGCTTCATGTTGCCCTTGCCGGGGAAGCACAGTGCCTCCACGGGCATGACCTCGCCGCCGACGCTGGTCCAGGCGAGGCCATTGACCACGCCCACCTCCCGCTTGTCGGTCACGGGCTGGCGCAGGTAGCGGGGCGCGCCCAGGTATTCCTTCAAATCCTTCGGCTTAATGGAGACGAACTTGTCCTCCGGGCGCTCCACCAGGTGCAGCGTCGCCCGGCGGCAAAGCTGGGCGATCTGGCGCTCCAGCGTGCGCACGCCGGATTCCCGGGTGTAGCCGTCGATCAGCGCGGCGATGGCCTTGTCGGACACCTTCAGCTGGCTCCGGGCCAGGTTGTGGGCGTCTCGCTGCTTGGGCAGCAGGTGGCGCTTGGCGATTTCCAGCTTCTCCTCGCTGGTGTAGCTGGGCACCTCGATGACCTCCATGCGGTCCAGCAGCGCCCGGTCGATGGTGTCCAGCGAGTTGGCCGTGGTGATGAACAGCACGTCCGACAGGTCGAAGGGCACTTCCAGGTAGTGATCCCGAAAGGCGTTGTTCTGGGCCGGGTCCAGGGCCTCCAGCATCGCCGAGGCCGGGTCACCCCGCATGTCACGGGACAGCTTGTCGATCTCGTCCAGCAGGAACACCGGGTTCATGGTCTTGCACTGGCGGATGGCGGAGATGATGCGCCCCGGCATCGCCCCCACATAGGTCTTTCGGTGGCCGCGGATCTCGGCCTCGTCGTGCACGCCGCCCAGGGACAGGCGGGTGAACTTGCGGTCCAGCGCCCTTGCGATGGACTGGGCGATGGAGGTCTTGCCCACGCCGGGCGGGCCCACCAGGCAGATGATGGGGCTCTTGAGTTTATCGGAGGCCACCGAGCGCACCGCCAGGTATTCGATCAGGCGCTTCTTCACGTCCTCCATGCCGTAGTGATCGGTTTCGAGCACCTTTCGGGCCTTTTTGATATCTATATTGGAAGTATCGTAGACCTCCCAGGGCAGCTCCAGCATGTATTCGATGTAGTTCTGGCTGACGCCGCTCTCGGGGGCATGGACGGAGCTCCGGGCGAGGCGCTTCAATTCCTTTTCCACATGCTCCCGGGCAACGGGGGGCAGCTTGGACGCCTTGATGCGGCGGCGCAGCTCGGCCACCTCCTCGTCCTCGTCCTCCCCCAGCTCCTCCTGGATGGCGTGAATCTGTTCACGGAGGTAGTATTCATGGTTGGCCTTGTCCATATACTCCTGGACCCGGGCGTGAATGCGCTCCTCCAGCTCGCTGATCTGTATCTCGTCGGCCAGCTTTTCCAGCAACAGCTTCATGCGCTGGTCCACGTCAAGGCATTCAAGCACGGTCTGCTTGTCCTCCAGCCGGGTGAGCATGTTGGAGGCCACTACGTCGCAAAGCACTGAAGGGCTGCGCTCGCCCTCCACAGCGTGCAGCAGCTCAGGCATGGACTGTCCCCTGCTCCTTGCGGTCTGGGCCGCCAGGTTGCGGATCGCGCCCATCATCGCCCGCTGCTGGGCGTCGGTGTAGGGCAGGGGCGCAAGGTTGACTTCGACGATCTCCGCGCGCTGCATCTCCCCCGCCTCGAGCACGTTGATGAGCATGGCCCGGCCATGTCCCTCCAGCAGCACCCGCGCGGTGCCGTCAGGCATGTGCAGCAGCTGCTTGATCACGGCGACGGTGCCGACGGTGTACAGCTCCTCCAGACTGGGATGGTCCACGGTGCTGTCCCGCTGGGCCACCACAAACAGGCGCTGGTCGTCGCCCTGGGCCGCTTCGCGCACCGCGGCCAGGGACCGGTCCCTCGCGATATCGATCGTGATAACCGTATTCGGAAACATCGCCAGGCCCCGCAGCGGCAGCAGCGGCAGCCTGTCCGTATGGTTTTGGCGCGTCACCTTGCTCAATGATAGTTTCCCCCGTTTACAATGGTGACAACAGTATACCTTATATTTGTTAAGTTGCAAAGGATTTGCCCTGGTGATTTCATCCTTGCAATGTAAATGGTGGGTATAAAGTGAACCATTTGCCGCCAGGCAGCGTCAAAGTGCCGATACCGTATGGACAATCCGGCAGATTTCATATATAATGTTGGCATGGTATGCCGGCTTTGCCAGCGAGGACCTGCGAAGGGAGCGATTGGAATGAAGAGATGGCTATCGGCGCTGCTGGCCGTACTGATGCTGCTGTGCGGCTGCGGCTTTGCGGAGGACGTATGGAACGAAAACGACGTGGGCTTTGGCGAGTTTGACGACGGGTACGACGGAAACTGGGTCCAGGTAAACGCCCTGGGCTTTGAATTCTGCCTGCCGGAGGGCTGGAGCGAGACCGCAGCCCCTGATGGCGCTGCCTATGCCGCGGCGAAATCCACCGGCGACGCGACGCTGGGCATCCGCCTCGCGGCTGAGAATGTGGATGACCTGGCCGCCTGGGGCAGCGCGAACCTGAAGGACAGCCAGCCGGGTACCGCCAACTTCTACAGCGTGCTGCTCACTGGCAGCAAGGACGCCCTGAGCGTATACCTGATCATTTCCGACAACCGGGTGCTCGCCTTCGACTTCACCCGCGCCGGCGAGGAAGCCCTGAGTCTCCCCTTCGCCCTGCAAATCGTGGGCAGCGCCTGCGAGCTGTGGGACGATGACGATGTGCCGCTGACAGAGGGCGACGAGGCATCCGACTTCGGCGAGGCCTTCGAGGCGGATCTGGGCTGAGGGCGCGCGACCGCGAAACGGCGCCGGGGCATCTGTAAAAAACATCCTTCCCCGCCCCATCGCCGCGACGATTCATGCCACTATATTTTTAAGATGCGGTTTAAATTCGTAAAATATGGATTTTGGTATTGACAAAAGATCGGATTTGTTGTAATATATCAAATGTCGCCGCGAGCGACGAACGAGGAACAATTGGGAGCATAGCTCAGCTGGGAGAGCATTTGCCTTACAAGCAAAGGGTCACAGGTTCGAGCCCTGTTGTTCCCACCATGTGGCGCGGTAGTTCAGTTGGTTAGAATGCCAGCCTGTCACGCTGGAGGTCGAGGGTTCGAGCCCCTTCCGCGTCGCCACCTGCCCAGGTAGCTCAGTCGGTAGAGCAGTAGACTGAAAATCTACGTGTCGATGGTTCGATTCCGTCCCTGGGCACCTTTTGCGGTAGTAGCTCAGTTGGTAGAGCGCCACCTTGCCAAGGTGGAGGTCGCGAGTCCGAGTCTCGTCTACCGCTCCATAATTACGGCGAACGCCATAGCGTGCGCCGCGATTTGGTGCCATAGCCAAGTGGTAAGGCAAAGGTCTGCAAAACCTTCATTCCCCGGTCCGAATCCGGGTGGCACCTCCAAAGCCTGTCTCGCATCGGGACAGGCTTTTTGTTGTACTGTATCAGTATTTCAAAAAAAGATCCTTCGGCTGCGCCGCGATGTGACTCCGCCAAGGATGGTATCGATATATGGTCGTCATTTTACCGACGCTCACGCAACGGTCCCCTCCGTTTCTCTCAGGATGACATCGATAGGCCCTGTCATCCTGAGAGAAACGGAGCTTAAGGATCTTTGACCAGGCGCACGGCCCTTCAATCTGATTGTAGCAACATGAAACCCGCCGACATCTGCTGTCGGCGGGAATTATATGTGGCTATTGAGTTTTTTTATTTGAAACTCTCTGACCCGGAGTATCGGGCGCCTGCATTTCCCATGAGCAATCATTTCCGCTTCACATTGTGGACCTGTCGCATCATGCTGGAAACTTGGTCCCGAGAGAAATTGTCATCTGTTATTCAGTCGGGAAATGCAGGCCAGGGACTGTGCTTCGCTATAGTACAATGGCACCGCCTCCCTTTCTGTTCTGGATTGGAGATCTGGCATCTCCTTAAGAGGTTTTGTGTTCTCCCTCTCTCTAGGAATATAATAGCATGTTTCGGCCTTGTTGTCAACCTGTTTTTCACTCAAAATTATACTTTTTAACAAACGATTTGTTATGAACCCATCATAAGCGCTTTTAATCGGTCACGCAACGAACGATCCATCCCCCACCGCCCCATCCTCAAAAATCCCCCGATATGGGATTTACATTCCCGCCCAGGCATGGTAAACTGTCATTGTAGATCAACCAGCGACCTGGATGGGAGATGATCGCACGATGAACAGACCGCCCATGCTGATCAGCGCCTGCCTGATGGGCGTCGCGTGCCGCTACGACGGCGGCGGCCAGGCCCTGCCCTGGTTGGAAGCGCTGATGGCGCGCTACCAGCTGATCCCCATCTGCCCCGAACAGCTGGGCGGCCTGTCCACGCCCCGCACGCCCTCCGAGCGGCGGTGCGGGCGCGTGGTGACAAGGGACGGCGCCGACGTGACCGAAACCTTCCGGCGCGGCGCGGCCCAGGCCTGTCATATCGCGCGGCTGTATGGCGTGAAGCTGGCCCTCCTGAAGGCCCGAAGCCCCTCCTGCGGCCATGGTGAAATTTACGACGGCAGCTTTACCGGGCGCAGGGTCCCCGGCAGCGGCGTGACCGCGGAAGCCCTCGCCGCCATGGGAATAACGGTGTACAGCGAGGCGGACGCGAAGGCGTTGACCGACGCTATAAAAAAGGAATGGTAACTGTCCAGCCGGAGGAAAATGCAGCGGCGACGTTATCCCGTTCGCGGGAAGCGCGCGATTCCGCTGGGCCGCCACTACACTCGACACGTTTGATCGGACTGTACAGGATAGCATGGAATGAAGGATATCAAGGAGGTACGGCTGTGGAGAAGAACTATCGCGCGGAACTGGTGGGCGTGCTGGGCGACCCCGTGGACGGCAACCCCACCGGCGTCATGGAGGAAGCGGGCTTCGAGCACGACGGCCTGAACTGGCGCTACATCACGGTAAAGGTGCTGCCCGGCGACCTGGACGCCGCCATGGCTGGGGTGCGGGCGTTCAACATGCGGGGCGTCAACCTGACCATGCCCCACAAGATCAATGTGCTCAAACACATGGACGCGCTGTCCGAGGCCGCCCGGGTCATCGGCGCGGTGAACACCGTAGTCTGCCGGGAGGACGGCACGCTGTTCGGCGAAAACACCGACGGCAAGGGCTTCGTGCAGTCGCTGGCGGACGCCGGCATACCGCTGGCGGGCAAGGCCATCTGCCTGCTGGGGGCGGGCGGCGCGGCCCGGAGCATCGGCGTGGAGTGCGCGCTGGCCGGGGCAGCCGCCATTACCATCATCAACCGGAACGCCGACCGGGGCGAGGCCCTGGCTGCGGTCATCCGGGAGAACACGAGGGCCGGGGCCCGGTTCATCCCCTGGCAGGGCGCGGCGAAGATCCCCGACGGCACGGACATACTGATCAACGCCACCTGCGTGGGGCTGCATCCCCACGGGGACGAATGCCCGGACGTGGACTTCGACGGCGTGCGCCCCGGCATGGTGGCCTGCGACGTGATCTTCAACCCGGTGGATACGCCCTTTTTAAGCCGCTGCGCCCGGCGCGGCGCGAGGACCATCGACGGCCTGGGGATGCTGGTAAACCAGGGCGCGATCAATTACACCCTGTGGACGGGGCGGAAGGCCCCCAGGAACGTGATGTACGCGAAGCTGAAGGCGGAATTCGGGGTGTAGTGCTTCTCTATCCAATATATAGTTGGAAAAGATCCCTCGACTTTGCTCGGGATGACAGCGCTGTCTCTGTTGATATCCCGAGCGCAATCGAGGGATCTTCTTTTCATTCGGCGCAGGTTTACTTACCCTCCGCGCCCGCGTGGTGGGCGTTCTTGTCCCGGTACATGGCCTCGTCGGCGCGGCGCAGCACGTCGGCGGTGTTCGCGTCGATGGCGGGGTCGTACACCGCGCAGCCCTTGGCGATGCTCACGCGATTCCAGCTATCCGCGTTTTCGGCATTGATCGTGGCGCTGGTCCTGTCGAATTCCTCCAGAAGCTTTTCCCGCCGCAGGAAGTCGGCCTGTTGCAGCACCACGGCGAACTCGTCGCCGCCCAGCCGGAAAACCGGGCTGTGGTTGAAGGTGTTGCAGATCTGTTGGCTGGCCGTCCTCAGGTAGACGTCGCCCTTGTCGTGGCCGTAGTGGTCGTTGATCTCCTTCAGCTCGTTGCAGTCGAACATGACGATGGCGAACCGGGGCGCCTGGTCCGCGGGAGCCGTGGCGATCATGTCGTCCAGCTTCCGGGCAAACAGGTCGAAGGCGCTCTTGTTCTTGATGCCGGTCAGGGCGTCCTTGTAGGCCATGCTGTTCAGGTCGCTGATGTACACCTTCAGGTGGGAAACCAGGTGTCGAACGGTCTCCGTGAGTATGCCCACCTCGTCCTCGCCCCGGTAATCCAGTTTCACATCGTAATTGCCGTCGGTCAGCTGGCCGGCGGCGGCGGTGAGCCGCTTCAGCGGGTTGATGATGCGCGTGGTCATCAGCGTGATCAACGGTATGAACACCAGCATTACCAGCATTGTAATGAAGATGACGCCATTCACCAGCCTGTGCCAGCGCCGGTTGATCTCACGGACGGGGGCCACCACGGCCAGCCGCATGCCGTTGGATAGCGTCGTGAAGGCCATGTGCTTGACCTGGCCGCCGATGGAATAGCTGGCGAGGCCCTGGCTGCCGTCCTGCCGGATCAGCCGGGCGGTGTCCATCAGGTCGGGGCTGATCGTCTCAATGCTACTGCCCTGCGCCGCCTCCGGGTGGTAGAGCACGCGGCCCTGGTCGTCGGTGAGGCAGGCGTAGCCGGTTTCAAAGATATGGATATCCTGCACCTGGCTGACCAGCGCGTCGAAGCTGATGTCCATGCCCACGAGACCCACAAAGGTGCCCGCCATGTAGATCGGCGTGGTGTAGGCCAGCGTCTTTTGGCCGATGTTTTCATTGAATGCGGGCGGCAGCCACGAGGGGCGGCCCCGCTGGAGTGTCTGGTAATACCAGCCGACTTGGTTGATATCGTTCGGGGCGTAGGCCATGATGTCCGTCATGGGCGATTCAGCGAAGGCGGAGGCGCTGGTCTTGCAGTAGAACACACCCTGCTCCTGCCGGCTGATTTCCGGGTTGAGCCTGTAGTAGAAGGCCACGACGCCCTTGGTGTGGTTGGCGATGCTCAGAAACATCGGTGCGATGCTGCGGATGTGCCGGCTCAGGTAGTTGTCCAGCACCCGCTGGCGGTTGGTGCCCCAGTCCCGGTCTGCCAGGGCCGCGCCGCTGCCGTCGAAGCCCAGCACGCCGCCCTCCATCAGCTCCACGCTGGACATGTTCTCCCGGGCGTAACGGGAAATCATGTCCACCGACTGCTTGACGCTGTTCAGGTAGGCGTCGATGGCCTGGGCGTTGTGGGCGCACAGCATCTCCATCTCCATGGCGGTGTCCGCGTCGTTTTCAGTTTTCAGGGCGTATATGCCCGCTCCGCCGGCCAGCACCACGCTCACGACGATGGCGGCCATGATCAGCGCGGTGATTTTGGTTTGAATGGATTTCAATAGAAGCCTCCTAATTATCCTCCAGTATGGCCACATCGCTGTAGCGGTTGCTGGACCAGCCGTTCCAGGATACCCGGAACCCGTCCACCCGCTCGCTGACGGCGAAGTAGTGTTGCCGCGAGTACAGCGGAATCCAGGCCGCGTCCTGCTGGATGATGGCCTGTTCCAAAGCCTGGTACTCTGCCTCGCGGTCCGCCGCATTCACGATGGAGCGGGCGCTGGCCACGCGGGCCATTGCCTCGGCGTTGCCATAACTCAGCCCGCGATGGCGTGTATTTGCCTCCGAGCCGAAGAACGTATACATAAAGTTGTCCGGGTCGTTGAAATCCGCCGACCAGGTGGCGGCGTAGCAGGCAATCTCCCCCGCCGAGCGCTTTTCGATGAACTCCTCCTCGCTGACGTAGGCCACCCGGGCGTAGATGCCCACTCGCCGCCACATGAAGATCAGCAGGTTCATCACATCCCGCATGCTCTGGTTGGCGGTGTCGGGCATGACCATCGGCAATTCAAAGCCGTCGTCGTGGCCCGCCTCAGCCAGCAGCCGCTTCGCCCACTCCTGGTCGAAGGGAATCTCCGGCAGCGCGGGATTGTGGCCGATCAGGCCCCGGGGCAGTATGCCGTTTTCCACGCTGCCCCGGCCGCTGCACGCCACGCGCATGATGCTGTCCCGGTCCAGGGCCAGCTGCATGGCCTTGCGCACCCGGGCGTCATCCAGCGGCTCGAAGGCCTCGTTCAGCGCCACATAGGTGATGCCCACCCGGGGGCCCTGCTGCAACAGCGGCTGGTAGATGTCGCCGTGGATGAAGTACTCGGCGTCGTCCCCCAGGCTCTCCAGGTCCAGCATGTCCAGGGTGCCCTCCTCGAACATCAGGCGGCAGGCCTCGGGATCGCTGACGTTGTAGATCACAATGCCCGCGCAGCGGGGCGCGCCGCACCAGCAATCCGGGTTTGCCACCAGCACCAGGCTCTCGTCCTTATGCCATTCCCGGAATATGAAGGGACCGGTGCCGACGGTGGCCTCCGCCTCCCGGCCAAAGCGCTCGCCGGCGGCCTCGGTGGTCTCGGCGTCCAGTATGGAGGCTCCGGGCGTGGAAAGGCAGGCCAGGAAGGCCGCGTAGGGCTCGGACAGCTTGATGATAAAGTGGGTGTCGTCCAGCGCGGTGAAGCCCGCCAGCGCATCCGCCGCGCCGTCCCGGAGCTCGGCCGCGCCGAGGATCTGGCTGGCGATGTCACCGTTGCGGGAATCCGGGTGGGTCAGCAGCCGCCTGAGGGTATAGCCCACATCCGCGCTGGTCAGCGCCGCGCCGTTGCTGAAGCGCACGCCCTCCTGGAGGGTGAAGGCATAGGTCAGGCCGTCGTCTGAGATCGTCCAGGCCTTGGCCAGGGACGGCGCGATGGCGCTGTTCCCGTCGGCGTCCACACGGACCTCCACCAGGCGGTCGAACACGTTCAAAGCCACATTATAATAGCCGCTGGTGCACTGGGGGTCCACCGTGTCCGGACTCTCATCGACGATTCGCAGGAAGCGGGACGTGTCCAGCCCCGCCTGTGCGGTCTCCGTCGCGGCATCGGCGGCCTCGACGGCCACGTTCCCGCTGCCGCAGGCCGACAGCGCAAAGCACAGAACCAACAGCAGCCCCAGCGCCGCTCTCTTGTATCTCATAGGTTTTTTCTTCCTCGTTCTGATAGTGCGTAGTTTTATATTATAGCATCCCCACGTTACAGAATTAATTACTTATATGTTTTCATATGTAATTTTACGGTGTCATTACAATCCCGGGGCCGTGCTTGCCGGCGTTATAATCGTATTGCCCCGCTATGTTTTCAATTTGTCCACAATTGCCTTCGTCCAGGACCTGGTTGTTTATGTTTGAATTTAGGTTGCGGCTGTAAAATATGGCTATTGAAGGAAAGGATGGTTGAATGCCATGATGAATTCCGGCAAGCCCCGCAAGCGGAAGGTTGTGCGCAGAGTCATACTGATCGTATTGCTGCTGGCGCTGGCGGGCGGGATCGGGTGGTTTGCCTACAACTCCCTCAAGCGGGAGTACACCACCACCTACGACACCTACACCGCCACCACGGGCAGCATCTCCAACGCCCTCAGCTTCAGCGGCAACCTGAGCCTGATCGACAGTGCCAGCTACACCGCCGCGTCGTCCAGCACCGTCAAGACCATCTATGCCCCGGTGGGCACGGATGTGAAGGAGGACGACAAGCTGCTGCGGCTGGCCAACGGCGAGACCGTCACCGCCGGCTTCGACGGGCGGGTGAATGTGCTGGACTTTGCCGAGGGCGACGCCGTGTCCGCCGGGGACACGCTGGTGCAGATCGCGGACTTCGCCCACCTGCGGGTCACCTTCCGGGTGGACGAGTACGACATCAGCGACGTGGCGGTGGGCCAGGCCTGCACCGTCACCGTCACGGCGCTGGAAAAGTCCTTCGATTCCACCATCGCGGCCATCGACTACATCTCCGCCTCCACCGGCAACGTGGCCTACTATTCCGCCACCGCCTATGTGGACGTGGACGGCGGCGCCCTGCCCGGGATGCAGGTGACCGTCACCATCCCCCAGGAGGAGGCGAAGGACGTGGTGATCCTGAAGGTGGACGCCCTCAGCTTCGACAACACCAACCAGGCGTTCGTGTACATGAAGAACGACGCGGGCGAGCTGGAACAGGTAAACGTGACCACCGGCGTTTCCAACGGCAACTACATCGAAATCACCAGCGGTCTTTCCGACGGCGACGAGGTCTATGTGGAGGCCAAGGCCGAGGAGACGACCTCCGGCGGCCTGCTGAGCGGCCTGTTCGGCGGCCAGCAGTTCAACCAGCCCCAGGGCGGCCCCGGCGGCGGGCCCGGCGGCGGCAACTGGAACGGCGACCGGGGCAACTGGAACGGAGAGCGGGGCAACAGCGGCGAGAGAAGCAGCGGCTCCGGCAGCCAGCGCGGCACCAGCGGGGGCGGTGGCAACCGATGAGCATGAGCATCCTTAAGCGCCGGGAACACTCCCCCGCCCCGGCGTCCGGAAACCCCGACGCGAAAGACGCCTTCTTCCGGATGGAGAAGATCAACAAGTTCTACCAGATGGGCGAGGAGCAGGCCCACATCCTCAAGGACGTCGACCTGAGCCTGGATCGGGGCGAATACCTGTCGGTACTGGGGCCCTCGGGCAGCGGCAAGTCCACGCTGATGAACATCATCGGCTGCCTGGACGTGGCCAACTCCGGCCGGTACGTGCTGGACGGGCAGGTCATCGAGGACCTGGGCGAGGCCGAGCTGGCCCGCATCCGCAGCCGCGAAATCGGCTTCATCTTCCAGAACAGCCAGCTGCTGCCCCGGCTGACCGCGCAGAAGAACGTGGAACTGCCGCTGATCTACGCCGGGGTGCCGCCCCGGGAGCGGCGGCGGCGGGCCCGGGAGATGCTGGCGCGCGTGGGCCTGTCCGACCGGATGGGCCACACCCCCAACCAGCTCTCCGGCGGCCAGCAGCAGCGCGTGGCCATCGCCCGGGCGCTGGTGGGCAACCCCACGCTGTTGCTGGCGGACGAGCCCACCGGCGCGCTGGACCAGAAGACCGGCAGGCAGGTGATGGGGCTTTTCCGCGAATTGAACGACGAGGGCCGCACCATCATCATGATCACCCACGACATGAACATCGCCAAATACGCCCGCAGGGTGGTACATATCATAGATGGCGTATTAACGGAGGGAGGCGGCACGGCAGATGCATAGTGTATTCCATCCAACACAGGCAGTGCCGCCGACTAGCGGCTGCCGGTTCCGCAGGACACCGGCCCGCGTAGCCGCGACCCGCCCGCAGGGCGCGGGGGCGGCCGACATGGAGGGAGGCGGCACGGCAGATGCTTGATTCAATTCGCTCCACCTTCATCATGCTGGGCGAGTGCGTAAAGATGTCCCTCGCCAACATACTGGGCAACCGGGTGCGCTCGTTTCTGACGGTGCTGGGCATACTGATCGGCGTGGCGGCGGTGATTGCCCTGATTACCACGGTCAACGGCTTCTCCGGCTCGCTGTCCAACAGCTTCAGCGCCATGGGCGCGGGCACGCTGACCGTCACGGTCACCGGCAGCGACCTGAAATCCGGCCTGTCCACCGACGACCTGGCGGAGATCGCCGCCATGGGCATCGTGGACGGCGTCACCCCCAGCGTGGCCCTCAATGCCCGCGTCTCCCGGGGCGGCAGCTATGAGACCGGCATATCGGTCTCCGGCAAGAACGGCTACTACTTCACCCGCAACCCGGACCTGCTGTCCCGGGGCCGGGCCATCAACTTCACCGACGAGGACAACATGACCCAGGTGTGCATCATCAGCCCGGACATGGTCGAACAATTCTTCTACGGCGTGGACCCCATCGGCGAAAACCTGTACATCGGCAGCATCCCCTTCACGGTGGTGGGCCTGATGACCGAGGAGGGCAGCGGCAACATCAGCGACATGATGAGCGGCAGCCCGGACATACTCATCCCCTACACCACCGCCCTGAAGCTGAACAGCGCAAACGTGGTCACCAGCTTCACCGTATACCTGGCGGCGGGCGTGGACTCCGAAACCGCCTCGGACGCGCTGGAAGCCCGGCTGGAGGCCATGTTCAGCTACGAGGAGGACTGCTTTGAGATCATGAACATGTCCAGCATTGAGGACACCATGCAGAATATGCTGAACATGGTCAGCGCCCTGCTGGCGGGCATTGCCTCCATCGCCCTGATCGTGGGCGGCATCGGCATCATGAACATGATGCTCACCACCGTCACCGAGCGCACCACCGAGATCGGCCTGAAGAAAGCCCTGGGGGCCATCCCGTGGCAGATCCAGGCCCAGTTCCTGATCGAATCGTTCCTGCTGTCCATCATCGGCGGCGCGCTGGGCATACTGTTGGGGCTGACGCTGTCGCTGGTGCTGTCGAAGGTCATGGGCACCAGCTTCGTAATCTCCACCTTCGCCATTGTGCTGGGGGCAGGCTTCTCCGCCGCCGTGGGCATCATCTTCGGCTGGGCCCCGGCCCGCAAGGCCAGCAGGCTCAACCCCATCGACGCGCTGCGATCCGCGTGAGCGCAGACGGTAAAAATTCTGATTTGTCGCGGGTGCGACAAATCAGAATTTGAGTGGCTAGTGGCTAGTGATCAGTGGCTAGTGATTGTAGAAATCCTTACGGATCGGCCGTTTCCATTCAATCAAACAAATCCCGTAGGGATTTGCTCCACCACTGGTCACTAGCCACTAGCCACTAATCACTCAATTCTGATTTATCGAGCCCTGCTCGATAAATCAGAATTTCCCCATTTCTCATTCAATAAAGGAGGTTTCCACCATGAAGTCCACCCGCAAATCCATCGCCCTGCTCGCCGCCCTTGCGCTGCTGCTCTCCCCCGCCGCCCTGGCGGACAGCATCACCTTCACCGGCACCGTCACCGCCAGCGAGACCTGCGAGGTCTACGCCCCCATCGGCGGCAAGGTTCAGGCCGTCAACGGCGACGTGGGCGACAAGGTCAGCGCCGACACGGTGCTGGTCGAGCTGTCCACCACCAAGGTCTACGCCGAGGAGGACGGCACCGTCACCGGCGTGTTTGCCCAGCCCGGGGACTCCGCCGAGACGGTCAGCGGCCTCTACGGCGCCGTGGTGTCCATCGAGGGCGGCAGCGTGTACAGCATCGCCGCCTCCACCACCAACGCCTACAACACCACCGCCACCAAGTTCGTCCACGTGGGCGAAAACGTCTACCTGAGCTGCTATTCCGACGGCAGCCACACCGGCACAGGCGTGATCACCGCCATCGAGGGCACCGATTACACCGTGCGGGTCACCTCCGGCGAATTCCTGGTGGGCGAGACCGTGAACGTCTACCGGGGCGACGCCGCCGTGTCCACCCAGCGCATCGGCCGGGGCACGCTGAGCCGCACCAGCCCCACCGCTGTGACCGGCAGCGGCAGCATCGTGTCCATCGCCGTGGCCTCCGGCGACGCGGTAAAGCGAGGCGATTTGCTGTTCGAGACCCTGGACGGCGCCTTTGACGGGCTGTACATGAGCGGCAGCGCCATCACCGCCGGCACCCCGGGCACCCTCAGCGCGCTGAACGCCACTCAGGGCAGCGCCGTGCAGAAGGACGACGTGGTGGCCGTCATCTACCCTGAGGGGGCCATGCGCATCGAAGCCAGCGTGGAGGAGGCCAACCTGTCCGCCATCCATGTGGGCGATCCGGTGAGCGTCGAGCTGCTTTGGAACCAGGACGAGGAGGTCACCTATCCCGGCACCATCACCGGCATCTCCGCCATCGCCGACCCCTCTGAAGCTCAGGGCGGCGAGGCCGAGACCGAGAACGGCGTCACTTACACCGTCTACGTCGGCTTCACCCCCGATGAAAACACCCGCTACGGCATGAGCGCCGTGGTGACCACCCAGGACGCCGAGCCCGCCGAAGCCGAGGCGGCTGACGAAGAGGTGACGGACCATGCGGATGAATAAGCTGCTGTGCCTGGCTGTGGCGATAGCGCTGGCGCTGGCCGCGACCCTGCCCGCGGCCCTTGCCGGCAGCCTCCGGTCAACCGGGGACGATTCCGCGGCGTCCGCGGCGGAGGCGGCAGCGGCGATCAAGCGCAAAATCGCCAGCGAAAAGGCCGCCTCTGAGGCGGAAAAGACATCCTCCGGCGACAAGGCCAAATCGAAGAACAGCGCCGAGGTCAGCCTGAGCCTGTCCATCTCAAAGCCCGGCGGCCTGGAGGTCTCCGGCGGCGCGTACCAGGTGGACCCGTCGGAGGTGAAGGCCATCGTCCTGGCCTGGAGCGTCAAGGGCGACTGCGACGAATACGAAATCAGCGTGTCCGGCGGCGTCTACAGCGCCACCACGAAGAAGAAGTCGGCGAAACTGTCCGTGGGCGACCTCGCCCCGGGCAAGTACACCGCCACCGTCAAGGCCATCGTGGACGGCAAGGCGGTCGCCAAGGCGAAGCTGGTGTTCAGGGTCATCGAGCCTGCGCCGAAGGAAGAAACCCCCGCCGAAGAGGCCACCACAGAGGAAGCCCCTGCGGAAGAAACGCCCACCGAAGGGACCCCGGCCGAGGAAGCCCCTGTGGAAGAAACGCCCACCGAAGAAACGCCCACAGAAGAAACCCCCGCCGAGGAATCGCCGGGGGAATCAGAAGTCGAGGTGGAGGTTGAGGCCGCGGAGGATGCCGAAGCCGAACCGATCGACGACGTGCCCGGGGAAGGTCTGGAGGTAGTGGAACCCGAGCTCGAGGAGAGCGAAGAGGCCGCGGATCAGCCCACGGACGAAGGCAAAGAGGACGAAAAATCGGAGGAAAAGGAATCCGAAGAAGAAAAGTCCGAAGAAGAAAAATCCGAAGAGGAAAAGTCCGGGGACGAGCAGTCCCAGGAGCAGCAGGGCGAAGGCCAGCAGCAGGGCGAAGGCAAGCCCTCCGGCGGCGGCAGGTCTTCCGGCGGCGGCGCGAAGGGCGGCGGCGCGGACGCGGCGCAGGATCAGGGCTTCACCATCACCCCCGGCGAGGCGCTGACCAACACACACACCTCCGGCGACAAGGACATGCGCCTCTACGGCGCGGTGACCCTGGCGCTGGACGACGCGGCAGCCATGACGCGCCTGACCCTGGACGGCACGGCGCTGGACATCCGCCTCAGCGACGACAGCCCCTTCACCGCGTCCATAGAGGACGGCGCGCTGGCACTGACCCCGGCGGGCAATGCCGAGGCGTGGCTGCTGAACGGCGGGGCGTTAAAGACGCTGGCGCGCAGCGGCATAGATACCCTGAAACTGATTCTGAACGACGCTACGGTGGACTTCCCCACCCAGCCGACCCTGTCCGGCAGCAACTACGCCGCGCTGCGCTCCGCGGGCTGGGCCTCCGGCGACTACCGCTACGCCGTGACCGCGAACGGCGTCACCCTGACGGTGGGCGACCGGACCTATGCGCTGGCGGACACGGGCGAACTGGCCTGAAAGGACGATGAACATGTTGAAGAAGCTGACGGCCCTGTTGGCGGCGCTGATGGCGCTGGCGATCTGCGCGCCTGCGCTGGCCGAGGTCTATGAGGGCGCGACGGCGGCCCTGTCCACGCAGGTGGTGGTCGCCGACGTCCCGGGCCTGGTCCAGGGGATCGACGCCGCGGTGGGCGACCACGTTGACGCCGGCGATAGCCTGCTGTCGCTGAAGGGCGAGCGGATCTACGCCGCCCAGGACGGCACGGTCTCGCTGGTCAACGCCCACGCGGGAGACGCGATTGACGGCACGCTTATGGAAATCGCCCCGCTGGAGCGCTACACGATCCACTGCACGGTGGACAAGGCCTACCAGAGCGCCGAATCCACGCTGGTGCACAGCGGCGAGACGCTGTATGTGCGCTGCACCGCCGACGGCACCCACCGGGCCGTGGGTGTGGTGACCCAGGTGGACGGCGGGGAGTACCTGGTCGTCACCGTAGGCGGCGAGCTGTACATGGGCGAGACCGTCTACCTGTACCGGGACGCGGCATTCACCACCAGCCAGCGCGTGGGCATCGGCACCGCGGTGGCCAGCGACACCCATGGTTATGAAGCCAGCGGCACCGTTACCCGGCTGGCCGTCGGCGAGGGCGACGCCGTGGAGCGCGGCCAGCTGCTCTGCGAGATCAACGGCGGCGAAATCGCCGCCCCCGTCTGCGGCATACTGGCCAGCCTGGGCGTGCGGAAAGGCGACGGCGTGGAGGAAGGCCAGGTCTTGGCTGAAATCGTGCCCGACGGCCAGGTGTGCGTTGAGATCGAAGTGAGCGAGACCGATGCCGCGCGGTTCAAAACCGGCCAGCGGGTGACGCTGACCCTCACCCGTGACCCCGATGAAACCACCTTCGACGGCACGGTCGTGGAAAGCGCGTGGGTTGCGGAGGACGGGGCCTATACCGTGCGCATCCTGCCGGAAGCGGGCGTCGCCCTGCCCCTGGGCCTGAGCGTCACCGTGCGAACGGCGGAGGAATAGCGTCGCCGGATATTCGCGCCGATATAGGTTCGGTAATTGCATGGGCGGCGCATCTCCATATGCGCGGCATAATCTGATTTGTAGGGGTGACTCGCCCGCCTAAAGCCTTCCCCAGGCAGCGGAGCTGCCGGTTCAGGGGCATCGAGCGCCCGGAAAACAGTCCAGTGGACTGTATGGACGCTTCGCCAGGCCTTCGGCCACGGCCACCTTCCCCATAGGGGAAGGTTTTGCTTACCCGGCGGACGGCGCAACGCCGCAACATAAAAAACGGCGGCATAGTGCCGCCGCCATTCCTAATCCTTATTCCCTATTCCCCCGTCAACCGCTCTACGATCTCCTCGAAGGCCATGCTGTGGCTGGCCTTGACCAGCACGCAGTCGCCGGGGCGCAGTATGTCGCCCAGCGCGTCGATCAGGCCCGCCTTGTCTTCATAGTACAGCACGTCGCCGCCGGCCGCCTTTGCGCCGTCGGCGATGGCCTTTGACAGCGCCCCGCAGCCGATCACCAGGTCCACCCCGGCCTTCGCCGCGTATGCGCCCACGCCCCGGTGCAGCTCCGCCGTGCGGGGCCCCAATTCCAGCATGTCCCCCAGGATGCACACCCGGCGCTTCCCCGCCAGGCGCATCAGGGAATCCACCGCGGCCTGGCAGGAATTGGGGTTGGCGTTGTAGCAGTCGCTGACGATGGTCATGTCGCCGGCGTGGATGACCCGCGCCCTGTCCCCCACGGTGTGGTACTGGGCCACGCCCCGGGCGATTTCCTCGCCGGTCAGGCCCAGCTCAAGCCCCACGGCGGCGGCGGCCAGCGCCGCGCTGGCCAGGTGGCTGCCGAAGGCGGGGATGGCCAGCTCGAAGGCACCGCCCGAATGGCGGACGGTCATGCGCATACCCGCCTCGCCCAGGTTGCGCACGTCCGCGCCCCGCACGTCGCAGCCCTCGCCCAGGCCGTAGGTGATGCGGCGCATGTCGGGGTGGCATTTTTGCTGGATGGGGTCGTCGCCGTTGAGCACCGCGAGGCCGCTTCCGTCCATGCCCTCGAAGATCTCCCCCTTCGCCCGCATCACGCCCTGGCGGTCGCCCAGGAATTCCAGGTGGGCGTCGCCGATGACGCTGAACACGGCGATGGTGGGCCGCACCATGTGCGTCAGGCGGCGCATCTCGCCAAAGTCGCTGATGCCCATCTCCACCACGGACACCTGGTGGCCGTCGTCCAGCCTCAGCAGCGTCCACGGCACGCCCAACTCGTTGTTCAGATTCTTCTGGGTCTTGTGGGTGTTGAAGCGCTGGCTAAGCACCGCGGCGATCATTTCCTTGGTGGTGGTCTTGCCCACGCTGCCGGTGATGCCGATTACGGGAATATTGAAGCGCGAACGGTGCCATGCCGCCAGCGCGCCGGTGGCCCGGAAGGTGGATTCCACCTGTATGGCGGGGCGCTCCTGCGGGGCGGGCTCCCGCTCGGTGAGGCAGGCGAGGGCCCCGGCGGCGATGCAGCCGGCCATGAAGTCGTGGCCGTCCACCCGGGTGCCCTTCAGGGCGATGAACAGCGCCCCGGGGCCCGCCGTGCGGCTGTCGCTGGTCACGCGGTCGATGGCGCGGTCCAGCGCGGCCTCGTCGCCGAAGTAGCGGCCGTTCACGGCGTTCAGCGCGTCGCGCAATGTAAAGGGCTTCATCAGGCGTTGGCACCTCCCATGGCGTCGTCCACGATTCTCTGGCAGAGGGTGTTGTAATCGATGCCCGCGGCGGCGGCCTCCTGGGGCACCAGGCTGGTGGGCGTCATGCCCGGCAGCGTGTTGATCTCCAGGAAGTAGATCTCCCCCGCCTCGGTGAGTATGAAATCGGTGCGGGAATAGGTGCGCAGCTCCAGCAGCTTGTGCACCTTCAGCGCCGTGGCCCCCAGCATCCGCTCGACCTCGGCATCCACCGGCGCGGGACAGATTTCCACCGCCGCTCCGGCCTGGTACTTGTTCTTGTAATCGTAGAAGCCCTGCTTGGGGATGATCTCGATGGAGGGCAGCGCCCGGTTTTGCAGCACGCCGACCTGGATCTCCCGGCCGTGCACGTACTGCTCGACGATGACCCGGCCCAGGCCCACGTTCTCCCGCAGGGCCTTTTCCAGCTCCTCGCGGCTGTAGGCAATGGCCACGCCGATGCTGGAGCCGCTGTCCACGGGCTTGACCACGCAGGGCAGCTTCACTTCGCCGCACAGCGCGCCGATCTGGCTGTCGTTGTAGTAGAGCACCCGCCACTGGGGCGTCTTAACGCCCGCGGCCATCACCAGCTGCTTGGTCAGGTCCTTGTCCATGGCGATGGCGCTGCCCAGGTAGCCGCTGCCGGTGTAGGGCACGCCCATCAGGTCAAGCGCGGCCTGTATGCGGCCATCCTCGCCGCAAGCCCCGTGCAGGGCCAGGAACACCACGTCCGCCACGGCGCACAGCTCGAACACGCCCTTGCCAACCTTGCTGGGGCTTTGCCATTTGCGGGACGCGCGCACGGCCGCCAGGTCGGGGGCCTGTTCGGAAACCCGCGCCTCCGACAGCGGGGGCAGCGCATCAAACAGCCTTGCGGGTTCGCCGTCGAAATCCTCCAGCCCGTAGAACATGTCCACCATCACGGCGCGGTGGCCCAGCTTGCGCAGCGCGCCGCAGATCAGCGTACCGCTGGACAGGGAAACATTGCGCTCCATGCTCAGACCGCCGCACAGCACCACGATATTCATAGGCGATTCGCCTCCAATAATACATTAATGTTTGGATTATATCATAAAAGCCGCCCCGCAACAGCCTGTTTTCTGAAAAGGCGCTATATTTAACAGTATGACGGCGCGGGCCTCCGCGTGCACGGTCAGCGGCGCATTACAGGCGCGGCGCGCTGGATTTTCCATTTGATTTCTTAACGTATTTATGCTATGATATGTGCGTCCAAAGGAAGGTGATACACTATGTCAGGTGCGATTCGCAGCTGTGCGGGCGGCGTCGTTTTCTACGGCGACGAGGTATTCCTGCTGATGAGCGACCGCGGCGAGTGGGTGATGCCCAAGGGCGTCATACGCAACTGCAACCGATCCAACGACGTGGCGCTTTGGCGCGTGGAGGACGAGGCGGGCATACACGCTGAGATCATCGGCATCGCCGGAAACACCCGCTACGATTTCTTCTCCGAGGGCCGGGGCAAGGAGATCAGCAACCGCATACAGTGGTTCGTAATGCGGGCCCTGGACCGAACGTTCCACGTCTCCTACGACCAGGGCTTCCTGAACGGCAACTACTACCCCGTGGAAAAGGCCCGGGAGATGCTGACCTACCCCGGGGACAGGCCCATACTGGACAACGCCTGGGACATCTACAGACAGAGCCTTAAACGGGCATGAGCGTGCAGTTATGAAGACCAAAACCAAGATCATCGTTATCATCGGCGTCATCGTCGTGCTGCTGGTGGCGGCCGTGGTCATCTACTGGGAGTCCACCCACGGCAACCGCAGCCTGATCGACACAAAGTACCGCTTCGACCGGGCCATCATACGGCTGCCCAACGGCGAGGTGGTCGACGGCAAGGTGACCTCGTGGCTGGATTACGACGATTCCGACGCGGTACAGGTCACCATCGACGGCAAGACCTACCTGACCCACTATACAAACGTCTGCCTGATCGACGATTGAAGGGGCAGCGTTCGGCACAACAAGGAGGAGCATACATGAAGAAGATATTTTGCATCGCCATGATCGTGGCCCTGCTGGCCCTGTCGGCGGCGGGCATCGCCGAGGCCACCGGCCCCGCCTACCTGGGGCCCTGGATCTGCGGGCGCGCCATGCTCGACATCACCGACGAGCACCCCGGCTACCGGGTTCAGATCAGCTGGTCCGACAGCGCCGCTGAGGTCAGCACCTGGACCTACTACTGCCCCTACGAGCTGGTAGACGGCAGCCTGGTGAGCGAGCCCACCGGCGTGCTGGTCCACGAGACCTACGGGGAGGATGGCGAAGTGGCCAAGAGCGAGACCGTCTACGAGGACGGCCAGGCCACCTTCACCATCGACGCCAACGACAAGCTGACCTGGGCCGACGCGAAGGAAAACGCCGGCGATGGCATGGCCTTCGACCGGGACCAGATGGCCGGCTTCGCCCCCGATGCCGACGACTTTACCGTCAGTTACTTCAGCATGATCGGCGACGCCGGGCTGAGCCTGGACAAAAAGGCCTGCGAGGCCATGAACTTTGCCGCGGCCAGCGAGCTGTGGCGCGCCGACGTGGATGCCATGCGGGATAACATGTTCAAGGCCTGGGAGGGGCTGACCGAGGAACAGCAGGCTGCCTTTGACGGCAGCTTCATGGACGTGGTTTATCTGTTGGACGCCTGCTTCGAGGACTGGGACGCCAACCGCGCCACCTTCACCGACGGCCGCGACGGGCGCATGGACGAGCTGCTGGCCGAGCCCCTGTACCGCGACGCATGGAACACCCTGAAGGCCAACACCCTGACCCTTGGCAATTCCGAGGGTTGACGGAAGGATTGACAAAGCCACCCCCTGCGGCATTGTGCCGCAGGGGGTGGCTTTGTTTTGGGTATCCGGCAACTGTTCCAGTTGCATGTGAATTCTGATTTATCGAGTTGATGCTCGATAAATCAGAATTGAGTGATTAGTGGCTAGTGGCTAGTGACCAGTGGTGGAGCAAATCCCTACGGGATTTGTTTGATTGAATGGAAACGGCCGANCAAAGAAATCCGTAAGGATTTCTACAATCACTAGCCACTGATCACTAGCCACTAGCCACTCAAATTCTGATTTGTCGCACCCGCGACAAATCAGAATTTACCTGCCTGAACAGATACATCCGAAATGAACACCTGCGATGGTTTATTCCGCGCGCTTGAACGCAAGGGGCTTCTCCGCTTCGTCGCCGTCTTCGAACCAGTGCATCACCGGGTTGCCGGTCTCGTCGTTTACAAAGTACAGCTTGCCGCTGTGATCGGTGTATTCGGGCTCGCCCAGCGCCGTGTCGTCGCTGTCGGAGATGGCGGCCGCGTAGCGTGCGCCGTCGTTATAGACCCAGGCGTCCAGCTCGATGTCGTACTGGACGGTCATGGTCCAGACGTGGGCGCCGGAGGCGTCCGCCACCGTGATGCGCACCGCGTAGCCGCGATTGGCAGGGGTGAATTCCGCCACAGCCATGCCGTCGGCGTCCTCCCAGCTGCCGAAAAGCGCCGTGTCCAGGTCGTCGCCCTTGTCGATGACGCTTCTGTATTCGGTGCTTTCAGGGTCCTGGATCGCGCCGTCCATGACGGTCAGGTTGAAGCCGTAGTATTCCACACAGGCGATGCCGTTCATGTGGCGGATGGCGACGTAGATATCGCCGTCGGCCACGGGCTCGTACACCGCGGTGTAATACCCATTTTCGACCTTCTCGCTGGCCAGCTTCACGATGCTGTCATCCTGGATCTCCGCCGTCCACGCGCCTTCGCCATATGCAGGCGCGGCAATCTCCACGATGAACTTGCCGCCATCCACGTAGGCGTTCATCTCGTCGTCGTTGCCCATGGTCAGCGTGTAGGCCAGAAGCGCTTGCCAGGAGGCCTTCGCTTCCTTGTTATCGGCGAGGTATGCCATGTCCGTGCCGACGCCCGCGTCCTCGAAGTCCCCAGCGACCGATTCATAATCGCCAAAGGCGCTGTCGATCAACGGGATGAAGATGTCCTGGAGGTTGCTGTCGAAGGTGGACTGGTCCTCTTCGCTCATGGCCTCCCAGGCCGCGAGGATATTCTTCTTCAGGCGTGCCCCGTCGGCATCCCAGAGGTCGTTGATCGTCGCGAAGCGCACGATCTCCGTGGCCGCCGCCGCCTGCTTCAGGCTCGCGCCGGCGGTGCCGTCCTCGACGCCGGCCACCTTCGTGAAGTATTCGGACAGCAGGTCGTCCTTGCCGGGCGCGGAGCGGTACACGCGCTCGAACATCATGTTCTCCTCGCCGGCTTCCGCGCGAAGCTGGTCCTCGCGCTTGTCCGCCCACTGGAGCTTGCCGTCGATGGGAATCAGCGCGCCTTCGGAGTCCTCCCATACCTTTTCCTCGCTGGCGACGGAGCCGTCCTCGGCATAGGTCACCTGGGCCTTGACGCCGTCGGTATACTCAAGGCTCTGGGTCGCGTCGTCGAACTTCGCGGCCATGTACCACACCGTACCGGTATCCGCGGAATCCGGCCACTCCAGCGACACGTCGTACCAGATTTCGTCGTCCGGCACGTCCATCTCATAGGCGCGCGTGATCTTCAGCAGCGCCCGGTCGTTGGCGGGGTCCTGCCACCTGCCCTCCATGTTGATAAGGCCCGAATCCGCCGAGGCAATGGCCAGCGCCGCGCACAGCACGGTCACGACCAACAGCGCCAAAACCAGCTTTCTCATACCGCAAAGCCTCCCTTATTTCTTTGACATATGCTTGACCGTGTAGATCGCCAGCGCGATGGAGAACACCAGACCCGCCGCGGCGACCAGCGGCTGGCCGTCCGGCGTCTTGGGGTAGATGTCCGCCGTGGACAATATGCAGGAACCCACGAACAACACGCAGGCGAACAGCGCCAGCACAATGCTCTTTGCGGTATCCCCCAGGCTCTTTAATATCTCCTCGTACCCTGTCAGCTCGAAGTTCAGCTTCAGCCGCCCCTTCACCGCGTTGTTCAGCGCGTCGTAGGCCAGTCCCGGCATCCGCTGGACCTTCTTGCCCAGCTCCAGCACGTCCTTGCCAGCCGAAATCAGCTCCTGGCCCACGTCGAAGCTCTGGCGCATTCGCTCCATGATCCGGTCCGTGATCTGCTTGAACAGGTTCAGCTCCGGGCACAGCTGCTCGATCACGCCCTCAATCGTCGCGATGGAGCGCACCAGCATCGTGTACTTGCCGGGCAGCGAGATGTGATGCTTCGACGCCAGGTCCGTGATCTCCGTCAGCAGCGCCGCCAGGTCCAGCTCTTCGAGGTTCGTGACGTTCATGTACTTGTCGAACATCATGTCCGCGTCCTGAATCAGCTTGTTGCGGTCCGTCTTGGGCGACGTAGCGCCCATGGACATGATCGCGTTCACCAGCGCGTCCAGGTCCCGCTCGATCAGCGACATGATCAGCGACTGGATGATGTTCACATCCTGGTCCGTGATCCGCCCGATCATGCCGAAGTCGATCCATACCGGCTTGCCGTGGCTGACCATGATGTTGCCCTGGTGCGGGTCGCCGTGGAACGTGCCCACGTCCAGCACCTGATGGATGTAGTTGTCAAGAATGACAGAACCGATCTGTTCTGGGTCATAGCCCTCCTCAATCAGCCGGTCCCGCTTGGCGATGGAATAGCCGTCCACGAACGTCATCGTGAAAAGCCGCTCGGTGGTCAGCTCGTCGATTACCGTCGGGCAGGTGATCTTCTCCTCGTCGTCGATGCAGTTCTCCTTGAAGAACTTGGTGTTCTCCGCCTCCACGCGGAAGTCCAGCTCCTCGTCCTCCACCTTTTCCAGCTCTTCGATCACCGACAGCAGGTCGATCATCTGCTCGCCGTCCCCGTCGGTATCGCTGACGGTGTTCACCAGCCCCGCCAGCTTTTTGAGCAGCACAAAGTCCTCCCGCATCATGTCCGCGATCAGGGGGCGCTGCACCTTGGTCACGACCTTCGTGCCGTCCTTCAGCACGGCGTAGTGGGCCTGGCCGATGGACGCCGAGCCCAGGGGCTTGTCCCGGAACTCCAGGAAGATGTCGTCGATCTTCCTGCCGGTCTCCTGCTCGATCACCGCCCGGGCGATCTCCGGGTCCAGCTCCTTGACGTTCTGCCGCAGCTTCTCAAGCTCCCTGCAATAGCTTTCCGGCAGCATGTCCACGCGGCTGGACATGATCTGGCCGATCTTCACGTAGGTCGGTCCCAGGTCCTCCAGCGTGGTGCGCAGCTCCACGGGGGTGAAGCCGTTGGCGTAGAAGTTATGCTTGGCGAACACGGCCATGATCTCGGCGGCGCGGGTCTTTTTGTATTTCTCCATCGCCTTCAGCTCGCCGGACATCAGCTGCTTCAGCTTCTCGCCCATCTCGGCCTTGGTGTGCTGCAGCGCGGCCTTGCGGCGCTCCAGCTCCTGGGCCCGCTCCTCCTTGCTCTTTGCTGCGGCCTCCTGGCGCGCCTTGGACGCCAGCGCCTTGCCCGATTCGGCCTCCGCCCTGGCCGCCCGAACCGCCTGCTCCGTCTGCGCCAGCTCTGCCCTGGCCGCCTCGACCTCGCTCACCGGCACTTCGATGGTTTCGGCCTCGCCGGCGGCCATGTCGTCGCTTTCAGGCATCGCTTCTTCCGTTTCAGGCACGGTCTCCAGAACCTCCGCCGCGTCTTCCGGCGCGTTATCTATAGCGTCTTCCATCACGTTATCCAGCATATCGTCCACGGGCAGCTGGTCAATATTCCTGTCCTTGTTGTTTTCCATCGTTCAGCCCTCCTTATTCGCCCCTGATCGGCCACAGATAGAACAGACGCACGATGCTAACGATCGAAGAGAAGAGCAGCATGCCGCCGACGACATCAAACAGCATCGTGGACCGATTCCACCACGGATTGACCAGCACGATCAGCCCGCACAGTATCATCAGTATGTTCAGCACGACCAGCACCCACCAGCCGCTGCGCTCGGCCCGTCGTACATACATCCACGCGTTCACGATGCCCACGATCCCGTCGCCCACCAGTATCAGGCCGAAGATCAGCGCGATGACGCGCACCGTGTCCGCCTCGAAAGCCACGATGGCGATGCCCGCCAGGGCCAGTATCACTGCGCCCGTCAGCTTCACATAGCTCATCAGCGTCCTCTTGCCGGAGATGAAATCCAGCGCCATGACCGCCGCCAGGATCAGCATCCCGTACCCCAGCGTGGCCACCAGGATCATCAATATCCCGAGCCCCGCCAGCAGGATCGACGCCATGATCGACGATTGCTTCAATTTTCCCAGTTCCTGAAATAGCATCTCGTTTTCCTCCCTATTTGACTGTATGCGATAGCGGACAATTCCGGCGCATACATGAATGCCGGATGCATGGCAATACCACCCATTCAATTAAACGGATACCTCAGGATGATGATATCTGTAGAAGTGTCGTTATCCTGAGATATGGTTCAAAATCACGAATTTACATGATTACCCTATGTTTCAACAGCTTATGCCGCAGGCGCAAGGGCATCATCCGTGCCATACGCCGCCACGAGGGCATCATAGGCGTCGATCGAGCCGTCCAGCAGCTTCAGCAGGTCCGCCTCGGCGATCATGCCGTCCGCGTTCTCCGGCACGCCGTCGAAGTGCAGCACGTAACGCATCGGCGGGTTATCCAGGGTCAGCGTCGACATGCCCCGAAGCTGCTCTGTGCTCTGGTAGACCAGCTCGACGGTATAGTAAGCCTCGCCGCCCTCATTCATCCAGCGGGAGAAGACCAGCTTCACGCCGATGGGCGTCTTCTGCTCCACGGTCTCGGGCAGCAGGTAATCCTCTACGCCCATGGCGGCCAGAACGCTGGCGATGTTGGAATCGTGGCCGCAGAGGAAGCTGAATTTCCGGTCCTCGGCCGTCAGTTCGGCGCGGATCTCCTGAAGCAGCGGATGGGCCGCATTGACGGCAATCAGCGGCGTGGCAAACAGCACGTCCGTGTAGGTGTCAACGATGGTGTGCAGCTTGCGCCAGTCCTCGATGGTCAGGTCGTGGCCGAAAGCCGCGGCCTTCTCGTCCGCCATCTCGTAAAACTGGAAGGTCAGCGCGTCCGCCACGGAGGTGGCCGTCTTGATGGGACCGGTCATGCCGGCCTCCTTGCCCTGCTCCAGGTTGACGGTGTTGTCATCCTCCAGGAGATTGCCATAGGTACCCGCCCGATAGGCTTCACTCTCGTCCATGTCGGTCACGTCCATCAACAGCCCGATGGCGTCCAACAGACCCGCGTGGATGCCCTTCATGCCGGCCACGCCGCCCTTTTCGGCGATCTGGTCCTGCACCGCCTTCGCGTATGCCTCGGAGATGTAGGTCAGCGCGGGGGTAAAGACCGGATCCATCGTACCGTATTCCGCATGCTGCTCGACGGGCACGTCCGCCACAGGCAGCAGGCCCGCGGAGAAATAGTGGGCGGTGGCCCGGGTGCGCTGCATGGCGTTGGCGTAGAACCGCACCGCGCCGTCCCCGGGGCGATAGTTCTCAGGGAACAGGCCCTGCTTCTCCAGCCACATCCGGAAATACTGGCCCATCATAGTCTCCAGCATCGCGCCGCGAAGGGAGAGCTCACTGGGATTGCTGGTCCACTTGAACCACTCGTGGGGCGTGATGTCGCCCAGCAGGGAGCCGCTGCCGGACAGCGGGGAGCGGATGTTGTGGCGGCTCAACACCACCATTTTGTCGAGGGCATAGGCTTCGTCGTCTTCCGCCCCGGCGTCGGCGGGTGCGCGGTTCTCCGGGTAGTCCTCCAGCCAGTGGAATTCACCGGTCTTTGTGACATTTTCGCCGTAAATGGTCTTCCAGTCGTCGGCCATGGAGATCACGTTGAATCCCATGTCCTCCCACTGCTTGCGCAGCTCCGGGCCCTTTGCGGCACTGCCGTAGTCGCGCACGTCGTCGTCGGCGATCAGCTGGAACGCGGCGCTCCTGTAGCGGTTGTTGTACAGGGCGTAGTTGTGCATACTGACGTCGCCGGAGCTGTTGCCGAAGGAGAGCACCGGCTGTTTGCCGATCTCCTGGGCAATCTGGATCACCTTGTTGGTCTTCAGGTCCTTGATGATCAGCCGATCCGTGCGCACCAGGGTATCCTTGTCGGTGAACACGTACTCAATGCCGTCGGTATCGCCCTGATCCTTCGCTGCCAGCGCGGTATCGGAGCCGATCATATTCTCGAAGGGAATATCCAGCTTGCCTTCGATGAATGCGCGAATGATGAATCGGTCGCTGCCCGAGACAATATAGCAGTTGAAGCCGTTGCCACGAAGGTAATTTACCACCTCAACCATGGGTCTGTAGTAGGCCTCGCCGTAGGTCATGCCTTCGAAGCCATCCGCCTCGCGCGTCAGGAAGCGGTTGATGTAGTCGGCATACTCATTCAGCGTCATACCGGCAAAGGCCTTTGCCTGGTGATAGGAGAATTCATAATCGTAGTCCGCCGGGAATGACTTGTCCAGCGCGTGCTCCCGGGTCATGCGGGCAAATTCCAGCATCTCCTCGTCCGGCTGGTAGGTCGGGTCCCGCAGGATGCGATTCTCCAGCAGTATCACTTCGAGGTAGGTCGGGAACAGCTCGCCCATCAGTGTGCCGTCCATGTCGAAGGTGGCGATGCGATCCTCCGGCGGAATGTAATCCGGCGAGGCTTCGTCCGTCACCGCCTCTACATAGGCCACCAGCGTTTTCAGCGCCGGGGCGTCCGGATTCCACAGGGAAAACGGCGTTTCCGCTGTTTCCGCAAGGGCCGCGCCGGTGACGGCAGTAAGGGCCAGCATTGCGGCCAGGAGCATAGAAATTGTACGTTTCAGCTTCTTCATCTTCATACCTCCTTGAGATGTAATGTGGTTTTCAATCCAATAAAACAGTCTGCGGCGGCGCACAGCGTCACATCAGCGGCGCGACAAACTTCATCAGGTTGCCCATGACCTTGTAATAGAGCGTCTCGTTCTTGATAGTATCGGGCGTGACCTGGCGGCACTTGGCCATCGTCTCCTGGAAGTCCCGCTCAATATCGGAAACGCAATCCACCTTGTACAGGTAGGTTCCACACTCGAAGTGATGGTACAGGCTGCGATAGTCCAGATTGATCGTGCCGACAACCGCCTTGACATCGTCGCTGATAAACACCTTGGCGTGAACAAAGCCGGGCGTATACTCGTAGATCTTGACACCCGCACCCACCAGCTGCTTGTAATGTGACTTAGCCAGCGCGAAGGCCGGCTTCTTGTCGGGGATGCCCGGCAGGATCAGCCGCACATCGATGCCGCGCTGCGCCGCGTAGATCAGAGCGGTCTTCAGCTCGTCGTCCAGGATCAGGTAAGGCGTCATGATGTGCACGTAATCCGTCGCCCGGTTGAGAATGTCCATGTAAACGGTACGGCCGACCTTGTCCTCGTCCAGGGGGCAATCCCCGAAGGGAATCACAAATCCGGAGGGGCGCTCGGGCGCATAGCCGGTCTCCTTGATCCAGGGCTCGAACGCGGCGTGCTCCTCGGTGATGTTCCACATTTGCAGGAACATCAGCGTAAAGCTCCGGGCCGCGTCGCCCTTGAGCATGACGGCGGTGTCCTTCCAGTGCCCGAAGGGATGGGTGCGGTTGATGTACTCATCGCCCAGGTTGATGCCGCCGTTAAAGGCCACCTTCCCATCGATCACCAGGATCTTGCGGTGATCCCTGTAATTGTAGTGTGATGAGACGATGGGGCGTATCGGCGCGAACGCCTTTGCCTTGATGCCGTGCTGTTCGAGCAGTTCACAGTAGTTCGAGGGCAGCAGCGCGATTTCGCACATACCGTCGTACATCACGCGCACATCCACGCCGGCCTTCGCCTTCTCCTCCAGTACGCGAAGTATACTGCCCCACATATAGCCTTCATCGATGATGAAATACTCCATGAAGATGAACTTTTCCGCCTTGCGCAGCTCCTCCAGCATCGCGGCGAACTTGTCCTCGCCCAGGGGAAAGTAGGTCACTTCGGTGTTTTCAAACGCGGGAAAGCAGCCGCTTCGGTTCATAAAGGTGATCAGGTCGTCCGTCGCATAGGGATCGCTCGCCAGCTTTGCCACGGTTTCCGGGGGCTGTGGGACGGCCTTGTGGGTTTCGGCGATCAGCTCCGCTACACGGCGCTGAACCGCCCTGTGGCCCAGGTTCGTCTGCGTAAAGGCCAGCAGGGCCGCGCCTGTAATCGGCAACAGGGATATGACAAACATCCATGTCAGCTTGGCGGAAGAATCCATGTCGCAGTTGAACAGGTATACGACCCCGCCGATGGTAAACAGGACGGTAATCACCGAGAAGAAGGGCAGCAGATCCTGGAGCCAGGTATAAAAGCTGATTACCAGGAAAATCTGTACCAGCAGGAGCAGCACAATCACAAAAAAACGGCTGAACAGCAGGCCAAACAATCCCTTTTTCCTTGGTTTTGCCAATCTGTAGATATCGCTCATGATTCATCCTCCATTCCGTTCTGTAGCGATATTACTCATCCGGTCCCGATTGACCCCCACATCCATTCTTCCTGTAGCGGGAACCCAACCAGTGAATCGAATACATTATAAACCATATTTCCGCTCAGGAGAAGCTTTGCCCAGGATATTAACAAATACCCGCACATGCCTGAACACCCATTCGGTCGGGCTCTCAAGTATGCGGCATTGCAATCCTGCAAGCGCGACTACTGAATCAATTTGGCCTTGCTTCCGCTTCCGGTGTTCGTGACCAGGATTTTCTGGGGAATGCTCTCGTTCAGCTTGTCCACATGAGAGATGATACCCACCAGACGGTCGCCCTCCGTCAGCTGGTTGAGTACCTCCAGCGCCTTATCCAGGTAGCCGTCGCTGAGCGTGCCAAAGCCCTCGTCGATGAACAGCGCGTCGAGCTGCCGTCCCCCCGCGCGGTTCTGGACCACGTCCGACAGGCCCAGCGCCAGCGCCAGCGAGGTGAAGAAGGATTCGCCGCCCGACAGGGATTCTGAGGAGCGCCGCTGGTCGGTGCTGTAGTCCATCACATCGATGTCGAGGCCGGACTGGGCGTTGGTCCGCTTCGCGCCGTCCTTCAGCATCAGCTCATACCGCCCGCCGCTCATCTGGTTCAGGCGGCGGTTGGCCATCTCCAGGATGTCCAGGAAGGTCGCGCTGAGCACGTAGCGCTCAAAGCTGCGCTTGCCTCCGTCGCCGGAGGTGCCCCTGGCCATACCGGCCAGCTTGTCGATGCGCTCCCAGGCTTCTTGGGTATTCGCGAGGGACCGCTTCAGCGCCCCGGCCCGGCTGGCGACCTCGCGGTGGTTGTTCAGCAGGCCGGTTTGATCAGCGAAGCGGTCATTTTTCTCGTTCCACGCGCTCTGGGCCTTTTCGATCTCCACCTCCAGTGCTTCCAAATCGACCGGCTGCTTCCCCGCCGTCTGCGCACTCAGATCTTTGATTTCCTTCCGGGTATTCTCCCGGTCGTTCGCATAGTCAATCTGCGACTTGTGCTCGGCCATCAGCCAGGCTTCGCCCTCCGCATCCCCCATCGGTATGAGGGCTTCACGGACAGCTTCAACATCCGGGAAGGCCGTCTCATTCAGCGCCGCGCTCATATCCGCTTTCGCCCGATCCCGCTTGATCTGCTGCTCCGCGAGGGTATTTTCCAGCTCGCTGCGCCGGCCAATGCTGCTGTTATACGCATCCCCGGCATCTTTCAAAGCTTTCTGATGCCGGTCAATCCGAACTTGCAACGCATTGCTTTCGCGCTGCATATCTGCCTTTGCTGCATCGGCCGCGGCTTTGTCCGCGTAGGTCAGTTGCTGCCGGAGGCTTCTGGCTTTCTCCTCAAGCACACCAGCCTGTTTATCGCTGGTCTGCGCTTTTTTGCCCTGTTCCTCGATGACTTTCTCGCACCTTCCGAGGTCGGCCTTCAGCCCGGACAGCCTGGCTTCCTCCGAATCGCGCTTCTTCTGCGCCTGCTCCCGCTCGTCCCGCTCTTTTTCAGCCTCCCCGCGTTCCAACCGCGCCTGGGCGATAACGGCATCCAGGTAGTATTCGTCGCAAAGGCGCTCCCAGGTCGGGCCCTCCGGCAGCCACTTCCCGGCATCCGTGACGAGGTGCTTCCGGTCGCTGTCCAGCGCGCTTTCAAGGCCCTTGACCTTCTCGGCCTGTTTGCTTCTCGCCTCTTCCTGTCGTTCAGAGGCCGCCTTGGCCTCGTCGACCTTCGCCTCGTCCGGCGTGTCCGCATCGGTGGCCATCAGAACGTGAAGCCGGTCACGGCAGATCGAGGAGCCGCACACGGGACACGCGGCCTCGCCGTCCCGCTCGACCTGCTTTCGCAGCTCTGCCCTCAGCAGCCCAGCCTGGCCCGCAATGAAGCGCTCGTAGACTTCGCCATAGTGCCTATTTGCCTTCAGCGCAAGTTCTGATAGTTCCTCGTGTTTTTCTATCTCATCCTTCAATTCCTTTTCCTGCATTTGAATGGCCTGAACGCGCTGCCGGATGCCGTTCTCACCGGCCAGGGCCTCGACGCGCTCGCAGGCCGCGTCATACCGCGACTGCGCCTGGTTCAGCCGTACATCGACATCCTTCAGCGTTTCGAGATTATGAGTGACGCCCTCGATCTCTTTCTCCAGGCGCTGCTTCTCCTGCTTCGCGGCTTTCTCCGCGTTCAGCGCATCCTTTGCGTCGTTGTCCGCCTGCTGATGATCTTTGACTGCCTTTTCAAGCTCATCATACAGTGTCTTTTGTTCGTCGATCCTCCCGATCTCGGCGTTCAGCTTCGCGACCTGTTCCTCAGCCGGCTGATCGTCCTCGACCGCCTTCTTTGCTTTTTCGCAGTCCTGCGCCTGTTGTTTGATTTCAGCCTCCAGCCGTTCGAGCTTTCCCCGGGACTCCTGCCAACTCTTTTCAGCCTGTTCATACGCGGTGACGGCGGGCAGCGCCTTGTGCAGTGCCCTCTCCGCCAGCTCCATCACAGCCCTCCGGCGCTCGTATTCCGCCTGCGCTGCATCGAGTGCCCTTTGACGCTCAACGGCTTTTTCCAGCTTCTCCAAATCCTGATTGACGCGCTCCGCGGTACCCTTTTGGGTGTTCAGCCGGTCGATCTCCTGCTTATCCGCTTCAAGCGCCGCCTTAATCGCGTTCACCACTTCGGTTTCCCGGGTAATGAGCGCCTCCAGGTTCGCCATCAATTCCGGATGGCCGGGGGTATACAGCAGCGCCGCCTCGTCGTCCATGTCCCCGGGCCGACGGAAAGCCGTTTCCATCAGTGACGCCAGTTGATTCCTTGCGTCATTCCTTTGGTTCTCCAGCGCATCCCGGGTTTTGCAGAGCAGGTTCTGGAACCAGCGATAGGGCGCGCTGTCGAACAGCTTGCCCAGGATCTCCCCCTTCTTGTCGCTGTCTGCCTTCAAAAACTCCTTGAACTCGCCCTGGGCCAGCATGATGATCTTGCGAAACTGGTCCGCGTCCAGGCCCAGCAGCTCCTCGCAGCGCCTGGTGACATTGGTCGCGCCGCGGATCGCCGGCCTGTCCGGCTCTTCGAGCACGGCTTCCTGCTTGGGATCGCCATAGGCCTCCGCGCCCCGCTTCTTGGGGAAGTGGATGCTCCTTGTGATGACGCATTCCCTGTCGTCGTGCAAAAAGGACAGCTTCACCACCGTGTCCACCGACTTGTCCACATGGTCGGAGTGCAGCAGTTCGGGGTTTCGGTCCCGATCCCTGCCGCTGGCCCTGCCATAAAAAGCGAACATGATAGCGTCGAAGATGGTCGTCTTGCCCGCGCCGGTGTCGCCGGTCACCAGGTACAGGCCGCTCTTCAAATCGCTGAATCGAATGGTTTCCTCCACATAGGAGCCAAATGCCGTCATATTGAGTTCCAGCGGCCTCATGCTTCTTCCTCCCCTCTCAACAACGCGCCCAGCAGCCTTTCGACATCCTCCCGGGTCGGCTCGGCGCTGGTATCGGCGTGCCTGAGCTGCTCCCCGGCGAAGCCCAACAGGGCCATCTCCGCTTCGTCCGGCGCTTCATTCCCGTTGCGCGTCTCGTAAAATTCGGCAAACAGCTGTTCCACCGGCTTTTCCTTGACGACCCTGGACGAAGGAGCCGTGGACGGGCCCGTCTCGCGAACGTAATCCGAGGCGAAGTCCAGCAGCTTGCAGTCCCGCGCCTTGAACAGTGCCGTAAGGGCGTCTCGCTCCTCCGCGCCGATCCTGCGGTCCGTCAGCACGACCCGCAGGTACTCGCCCCGGGTTGCGTCGGCGCTCTCATCGGCCAGGATTTCCTCGTAGGACTTCCGGATCTCCCGCATGGGATGCAGCGGCGGGATGGTCAGCGTCTCGATCTTCACCGGCGTTCCCTTTTCGCCGATCTCCACCAGCAGCGGGCCCTTTTCCCGCTGCCGTGTCTCGTCGAAGTGATAGCACAGGGGCGAGCCGGCATAGCGCACGGTGTCGCGGCCCACGGCATAGGCCGCGTGAATGTGGCCCAGCGCCACGTAATCAAACCCGTCGAAAGCCGTGTATTCCACCTGGCCCACGCCGCCGATCATCGATTCCGAGCCGCCCCGGATCGACTCGACGCCGTTCGCCGTGACGTTCTGATGCGCAATCAATACATTTCTCTCGGTGAAATCCACGCCCTGCCTGGAGAGCAGCTCCCGAATGGCGGTGTCGTAATCCCGGAGCCCCTCCATGTCCAAAACCTGGCCGACGAGGGTGGGAAACACATAGGGCATCAGCCAGAAGTTCACGACGCCGTGTTCGTCGGAAAGCGGCACGCGCATCAGCTCCCTGGAGTCATACAGATCGGAGGAGATGTGCAGCCTCTGGCGCGTCAACAGCGCGTTGGCGAAGGAAAGGCGCTGGGCGGAATCGTGGTTGCCCGCCACCACCATCACCTCAATACCCATCTGTGACAGCGCTGTCAGCATTCGGCTGAGCAGCTGTACCGCCGCACCGGAGGGCGCGCCGCGATCGTAGACGTCTCCCGCGATCACGACCGCCTGCGGCTTCACATCCTCCGCAAGTGCCAGGAATCGTTTCACCCATTCCGCCTGATCGCCGCTGTCCAGCAGCGAAAGGCCGTAGATGGATTTCCCAAAGTGCAGATCCGCCAGGTGAAGTATTTTCAAACAGACCGCCTCCATTTGTAATGAATCAAGAGACTCTACAAGGTATACGAGAAAGCTTCCTGCGGATTCAGCCGCCCGGCAGAAAGCGCATCTCATTTGATACAGATTATATCAAAATTGTTTAACAAAATAAAGTCCAAAACGTCATCTTCCCATTCGCATCCAATCATGACCACCGGCTTAGCCGGTGGTTTGATTAAGCCCTATAAGGGCATAAGACCGGCAGCGCTCACGCGCTCCGAAAGTCCGCCAACCGCAAGCTT
>CADBVG010000017.1 GCA_902798105.1 uncultured Eubacteriales bacterium | reverse complement strand
TCCTCTCTTGATAATCCTATTGTACTACTCTTACTGTCCAAAAGAACTCCCTCGACCGACTTATCACCCTATTTCCTGACTAACACCATCAGAATTTATTTGCATTCCACGCCAATCCATGTTATGATATTGTACATAAAATAACATTCACTGGGGGATGCTGGATCATGGACAAGAGCAATTGGGATCCGATCTTTGCCGCGCGCTTTGCCCGGCACGAGGACGAGCTGCAATGGCTGTACTGCGAGCTGTACCACGGCGACATGCAGGCCTATGATTATTTCGTGGAAATGCTGCACAGGTCCTGGCTGGACAGGCCCGAGCCACTGCGCAATATCGACGCCCGGCGGGAGGACAATCCCGACTGGTATCGGGGCCACGACATGACCGGTATGCTGATGTACGTCAAGGCCTTCGCCGGTACGCTGAACGGCGTGCGGGAGAAGCTGGACTACATACAGGATTGTGGCGTGAACTACCTGCACCTTATGCCGCTGCTGGAGAGCCCCGAGGGGCGCAGCGACGGCGGCTACGCCGTTTCCGATTTCCGGAAGGTGCAGCCGGAACTGGGCACCATGGAGGACCTGGCCGCCCTGGCCGGGGACTGTCATGACCGGGGCATTGCCCTGTGCCTGGATTTTGTGATGAACCATACCAGCGAGGACCACGAGTGGGCGCGCAGGGCCCGGGAGGGCGATCCCACCGACATGGCCCGCTACTTTATCTACGACAACTGGGTCGTGCCGGACGAATATGAGCGGACCGTGCCGCAGGTGTTTCCCACCACCGCGCCAGGCAATTTCAGCTGGTGCGAGGCATTGCACAAGGTGGTCATGACCACCTTCTGGCCCTACCAGTGGGACCTGAACTATGCCAACCCCATGGTGTTCAACGACATGACCGACAACATGCTGTTCCTGTGCAACCAGGGCGTTGACATCATACGGCTGGACGCGGTGCCCTATATATGGAAGTCATTGGGCACGAACTGCCGCAACCTGCCCCAGGTGCATTCGCTGGTGCGCATGATGCGCATGGCCTGCGAGATCGTCTGCCCCGGCACGCTGCTGCTGGGCGAGGTCGTCATGGCGCCGGACAAGGTGGTGCCTTACTTCGGCAGCGTCTACAAGCCGGAATGCCACCTGCTTTACAACGTGACCACCATGGCCTCCATCTGGCACACCGTGGCCACCCGGGATGTGCGGCTGCTGCGCAACCAACTGGAGCAGGTCTTCGCGCTGCCCGGACAGTATACCTTCCTGAACTACCTGCGCTGCCACGACGACATCGGCTGGGGCCTGGATTATGACTTCCTGGGCCGGTTCGGCCAGACGGAGATTCCCCATAAGAAGTACCTGAACGATTACCTGACCGGCAAGTGGCCCGGCAGCCCGGCCCGTGGCGAGCTGTACAACGACGATCCCCGCCTGGGCGACGCCCGGCTGTGCGGCACCACCGCCTCGCTGTGCGGCGTGCAGACGGCGCTTGCCGACGGAAACCCTGTGGCGCTGGAACAGGCGTTGACCCTGGACACCGCGCTGCACGCGCTGATGTTCACACTCAGCGGCGTGCCGGTGCTGTACAGCGGCGATGAGATCGCCCAGCTGAACGACGACACCTATCACGACGACCCGCTGAAGGCCGGGGACAGCCGCTACCTGCACCGGGGTGACATGGATTGGAGCGCCGCCGAAAAGCGGGGCGATGGGGCCACGCCCCAAGGCCGCATGTTCGGGGCCGTCAAGCGGCTGGAGGTCTTGCGGGCCGGGCACGCAGCCTTCAGTGCCGACGCCGCCGTGCGCCTGCTGCCCGCGGTGGACGACTCCCTGCTGGGCATAGAGCGCAGCATGGGTGGCGAGCGGCTGGTGGCGCTGTTCAACTTCTCCGAATGGCCCAAGCCAGCGAACCTCGAGGGTGGCGGCAGCTTCACCGATCTGTGGACCGGCAACGCCGTGCGTGCCGAGGGCCTTACGGTGCCCGCCGGCGGCTTCCTGTGGCTGCTGGATATTCAATAAACCCTGTAAGTCGATTGTTTTCACCCGCGAAATTGTCCAGAGGGTCAATTCCGCGGGTTGATTTTTACCGCGAAACCCACAAAAAAATGATACACTTAAAATTAACGAAAACGATGTATTGACAATTCCGCAACAAAGGGGTAGAATAAATATAGTAAACATGGCGAATAAATGACCGGTTATTGTTCGTCCAATTGACACACAACACGGTCGCACTGAATATTCGCATAGCTACGGAGGAGATGGAAGCGTGAAGGGATTTATGCAGAACATGTGGAAGAACCGGGCCCATGTAATCATGGCGCTGCCCGCCTTCCTGGTGCTATTCTTCATCATGTATGTGCCCATGGCCGGTCTTGTGATGGCCTTCAAGGCCTTTGACTATTCCAAGGGCATCTTTGGGAGCCCCTGGAACGGCATCGAGAACTTCAAGTTCCTGCTGGCCTCGAAGAGCACCTTCTTCAACATGACGCGCAATACCGTGTTGTACTACCTGCTGTTTACGTCGGTGGGCACGGTGCTGAACGTGGCGCTGGCCATCGCCATCGACAACCTGATCCTCAAGCGCATGGCCAAGACCATGCAGACGCTGATGATCATCCCGGTGTTCATCTCCTACGCGGCGGTGCAGTTCATCGTGTACGCCTTCATCAGCTCCGACACCGGCCTGATTAACAACGCCCTGGGATTGAATATCAAGTTCTACTCGGTGGCCAGGTACTGGCCCTGGATCCTGCTGATCACCAAGATCTGGAAGGATACCGGTTATGGCTCGGTACTTTACATGTCCGTGCTGTCCGGCATCGATACCTCCCTGTATGAGGCGGCTGACATCGACGGCGCCAACAAGTGGCAGAAGATTGCCCACATCACCATCCCTTCGCTGATTCCGATGATCACCGTCATGCTGCTGCTGTCCGTGGGCAACGTGATGCGCTCGGATACCGGCCTGTTCTACCAGGTCACCCGCAACAGCGGCATACTGTATCCCACCACCCAGGTTATCGATTCCTATGTGTTGAACCAGATCTTCAAGAATTCCAACTTCGGGTTCACCGCGGCCACCTCCTTCTTCCAGTCGGTTGTGGGCCTGCTGCTGATGCTGTTCGCGAACTTCACCGTTCGCAAGATCGCGCCTGAAAACGCGCTGTTCTGATCGACGAATTGAAGTGAGGGAGTGAACTGTCATGGCAAAAATGGTGAAAGCGAATTATTCCAAAAACAAGTATGGTATCGGCCAGTTTATACTGACGGTTATACTGATCCTGCTGACGGTGTTCTTCGCGGCCCCGGTGCTGCTGGTGTTCATCGCCGCCTTTACCGATGAGGTTTACATCACCCAGCACGGCTTCTCGTTCCTGCCCCAGAAGTGGAGCATGAACGGCTTCAATTCGGTGCTGCGCTACGGCAGCCAGCTGCTGCGGTCCTACGGTGTCACGATCTTCGTCACCGTGGTGGGCACCCTGCTGGGCCTGCTGATTATGAGCATGTACGCATACTCCATCAGCCGCCGGGATTTCAGGCTGTCGAAGTTCCTGTCCATCTACCTGCTGATCCCGATGCTGTTCAACGGCGGCCAGCTGTCCGGCTACATCGTGTTCACCGGCTACTACCACCTGAAGGACAGCCTGCTGCTGCTGATCCTGCCCCTGTGCGTGACGACGATGAACGTCATCATACTGCGCACCTACATCGCCAACTCCATCCCCTATGAGCTGATGGAGGCCGCCACCATCGACGGCGCCGGCGACTACCGAACCTTCTTCCAGATCACGCTGCCCCTGATGAAGCCGGCCCTGGCGGCCGTGGGCTTCATGATGGCCACCGCCTACTGGAACGATTGGCAGAACGCCCTGCTCTACATCGTCACCGACAGCAAGAAGCCCTTGCAGCTGCTGCTGATCAACATCCAAAAGAGCATCGAGTTCTTGCTGAACAACTCCAACGTGCCCGCCAGCGCCCGCGCGGCCATGGGTGGCACCATCCCCCAGTACTCCGCCACGATGGCAACCGTGGTCGTGGTCATCGCCCCGATCATGGTGGTGTACCCCTTCTTCCAGAAGTACTTCGTAAAGGGCCTGACCGTCGGCTCCGTCAAGGGCTGATCGAAAACCCCGCGAAAACTGTTTCCGGTTTCTGATGCCATAGCGGCATTCGAAATAATAACCCAACATCGCTAAGGAGGATAACCATGAAGAAACTCGTATCTTTGGTTCTGGCTCTGTGCCTGCTCCTGTCCGTGGCCGTCGTGGCCCAGGCCGAGGGCAAGACCGTCATCAACCTGACCCGTTGCACCTTCAACCTCGCCACCCCTGATTCCGATCAGGTGAAGAAGGTCGAGGACGCCATCAACGCCTACATCGCTGACAAGATCAATGTCGAGATCCACCTGACCGACATCGGCTCCGGCGAGTACACCGACAAGGTGAACCTGGCGCTGGCCAACAACGAGATCAACCTGCTGTGGACCGCTTCCTGGGAAGCCGTCATCGGCACCAACGATCTGGTTCCGAAGAATGCCGTGTATGACATCACCGAGCTGCTGCCCGGCACCGCCCTGTACGAGTCCATGGACGCTGGCCAGTGGGAAGCCACCAAGTACAACGGCAAGAACTACTTCATCCCCGTGTACAAGGACAACGTGGAAGGCTACGACTTCATGTTCCGCAAGGAGCTGGTCGACAAGTATGGCTGGGATATCACCAAGGTTGAGAAGCTGGCCGACCTGGAGCCCATGCTGGCTGACGCGAAGGCCGAAGGTCTGAAGTATCCCTTCCTGACCCAGAAGACCGCCATGTTCTATCGCTGGTACATCGACAAGTTCGATTTCTTCACCGCCGATGCGAACACCAACTTCTTCGCTGTGGACCGCGCCACCAACGAGGTCATCGACACCATCCAGACGCCCGAGTACGCCGAGTTCTGCAAGCTGATGGGCGACTGGGCCGAGAAGGGCTACATCTCCGAGGATGACGTGACCAAGGTCACCACCGACACCACCACCCAGACCCAGGATTGGGCCATCTCCTGGTGGACCGACCTGCCCAACAACGTCGAGGCCAACAGCCGCTATGGCCAGGAGGTCGTCATGCAGCCCGCCACCGAGCGCTATGCGCACAGCACCTCCGCTCTGGGCAGCTGCTACTGCATCACCGCCAACTCCACTGAGGAGCAGGCGAAGGCCGCCATCGACTTCATGGGCCTGCTGTACACCGACAGCAAGCTGGCTGACATCTACACCTTCGGCATCGAGGGCGAGGACTTCGAGTACACCCAGGCTGAGGGCCAGACCATCCAGCACGTGACCCAGCACTCCGACAAGTACAACCACTCCATGTGGGAGTCCGCTTCCGCCACCATCGTCACGCCTCTGGACGCTGAGCCCGACGACAAGGCCGAGAGCTACATCGCCTTCAATGGCGGCGCCAACACCTCCTGCGCGGCTGGCTTCCGCTTCGACAAGACCCCTGTTGAGGCTGCCTACTCCGCTTGCTCCTCCCTGTTCGAGCAGTATGGCTTCGCCCTGGAGAACGGCGGTGTGCCCGCTGACGCGGTCGATGATTACATCGCTCAGTACCAGGCCGACCTGGATGCCGCTGGCTATCAGGACGTGCTGGCCGAGTTCCAGAACCAGTACAACGCCTGGAAGGGCTAATCGATCGGATTTGATCTGATTGACGATTCAAACGCCCCGGGCCCCGCGAAAGCGGGGCCCGGGGTTTGTTATATAAATTCTGATTTGGCGGAGTGATGCGTCAGCCCAAAGCCTTCCCCAGCAGACGTAGTCTGCGTTTCAGGGGCATCGAGCGCCCGGAAAACAGTCCAGTGGACTGCATGGACGCTTCGCTAGACGCCCTTCGGGCGTTGCAGCGAGATGGGGCCGGCAGGCCCGTGGGAGGTGGATTTCCCGGAAAATGCTTGCATTGTTCCAAGGCGGCAAGCCCTTGGGCCTGCCGGTTTCGCCGAAGGCGAAACTGCCACGGCTCAAATCAAAGATTTGAGGCGCGGCACCGTTGAAAGACGGATGAGGTCGTTCTTATCGGAGAAACTCCGCAAACCTGCGTTTCCGCAGGGGGACCGACCTCATCCGACCTCGCTGACGGCAGCAAGCTGCCTGCTCGGCCACCTGACGCTCGCAGGCTCGCTAGGGCCTTCGGCCCCCCTGAACCGCTCCCTACGGTCGCTGGGGAAGGCTTTTGGATGCGGCAGCCGCTATTTCTAATCCCTAAGCCCTCTCCCCGCCTAATCAGAATCTGTCGATCCCTTCTATCGCCTTCCCCATAATCCCCTCCACATCCGCGCCGCGGATATCCAGGTTCTCGGCCTTGATCATCCGGGTTTCCAGGATGCCGAAGAAGGTAGTTGCGAGGGCCCTGACGTAGCCGTAGCCGAAGCCTTCATCAAAGATCGGCCCGCCGGCGGTGGTGACGTAGGTCAGTTTTTTCGCACGGCACAGGCCCTGGGGCATATCCTGGTCGTTGTAGAAGAAGGTGATGCCCACTACGCAGATCTGCTCGATGTACTGTTTCAGCATCGCGGGGAAGGAGAGGTCCCAGAATGGCGCGGCGATGACGATTTCCTCCGCGGCGGCGAAGTCCTTCGCCAGATCGAACACGGGGGATGCGAAATCGCCCCGGCTGACGCAACCGTTGCGCCAATTGATAAAGGTCTCGTCCACCTTGGGAAACGTTATTGCCGGAATATAGACTTCCTTGTAGCTTTCCCGGTCCCCGGCCATCACCGCTTCGGCCAGTCGGCGGGTCCTGGAATCTCCGCGAACGCAGGCGTTGATAAACAGTTTCATATGGTTACCTCCTCGTTTATGACGGGATCATAACTCGTGGCGCAGCAGTGTAGCGGCGGCGCCTGCGCCGCTACACACCCCTCGCCCGCAGCCAGATCATAAGCACGGTCACATCCCCGGGGTTGATGCCGGGAATGCGGCTGGCCTGACCCAGGCTCCGGGGGCGCTGGGCATCCAGCTTTTGCCGGGCCTCGATGCGCAGCCCGGACATGTTCAGGTAGTCCGCGTCGCGGGGCAGGGGCGTGTCCTCCATCTTCAAAAAGCGCTGGCGGTCGGCCTGCTGGCGGCCGATATAGCCCTCGTACTTGATGTCGATTTCCAGCTGCTCTACCACGTCGGCGGGATAGTCCGGCAGCTCGGGATGCTTTGCGCGCAGTTCGGCGTAATCCATCTCCGGGTGCCGCAGCTTTTCCGTCAATCGCAGCTTCTCCAGCAGCGCCTTGCCCTCGAGGGCGAGGCGCTGCTTTTCCAGCATCTTATCATACCGCGCCTGGTCCACCAGCCCCGCGTCCCGGCCCTTCCGGGTCAGGCGCAGGTCGGCGTTGTCCTGGCGCAGCAGCAGCCGGTATTCGGCGCGGGACGTCATCATGCGGTAGGGCTCATCCACGCCCTTTGTCACCAGGTCGTCCACCAGCACGCCCAGGTAGGCGTCAGCCCGGCTCAACAGCATCGGTTCCCGCCCCTGCAGCCACAGCGCCGCGTTGATGCCGGCGTACAGCCCCTGGGCGGCGGCCTCCTCGTAGCCGCTGGTGCCGTTGATCTGCCCCGCGCAGTACAGCCCCTCGACGTGCTTGGCGGCAAAGGTGGCGCTGAGCTGGGTGGGGTCGATGCAGTCGTATTCGATGGCGTAGGCCAGTCGCAATAGCTTCGCTTTTTCAAGCCCGGGGATCGAGGCATAGATTTCCCGCTGCACATCCTCCGGCATCGAGGTGGACATGCCCTGGGCGTACCATTCGTGGGTATATAACCCCTCCGGCTCCATGAAGATGGGGTGGCGGTCCTTGTCCTTGAAGCGCACCACCTTGTCCTCGATGGAGGGGCAGTAGCGGGCGCCTGTGCCGTGGATCGTGCCGGAATACATCGGGGCGCGGTGCAGGTTGTCCAGTATGATTTCGTGGGTTCGGGGGGTGGTGTAGGTCAGGTAGCACAGCGCCCGGTTCTTCAGTGTCGCCGGGTCGGTCATGAAGCTGAAGGGCACGATGGGGTCGTCACCCTCCTGGGGCGTCATCTTCGAAAAGTCGATGGTTCGCCCGTCCAGCCGCGCGGGGGTGCCGGTCTTGAAGCGGCGGATGTCAAAGCCCAGGTCCATCAGGCTTTGGGTCAGCGCGTTGGCCGCCATCAGCCCCTGGGGCCCGCCGTTCCAGCTGCATTCGCCGATGATGATGCGGCTGTTCAGGTACACGCCGCAGCAGGCGATCACCGCGCGGCAGGCCACGCGGCCCCCGGTGGTGGTCTCTATGCCCGTTACCCGCCCGTTCTCCACGACGATGCGCCGCACCTCGGCCTGGCGCAGGGTCAGGTTTTCGCAGTCGTCCACGGCCTTGCGCATCCGCAGTTGGTAAGCCTTCTTGTCGGCCTGGGCCCGCAGCGAGTGCACCGCCGGGCCCTTGCGGGTGTTCAGCATACGCGACTGTATGAACACATCGTCGATGGCGCGACCCATCTCGCCCCCCAGGGCGTCCAGCTCCCGCACCAAATGACCCTTGGCTGTGCCCCCGATGGACGGATTGCAGGGCATCATCGCCAGGGCGTCCAGGTTCAGCGTGGTCAGCAGCGTGGAAAGGCCCATCCGGGCGCAGGCCAGCGCGGCCTCGCAGCCCGCGTGCCCCGCCCCGATCACCACCGCGTCAAAGCTATCTGTAATCAAAAAGTCCACCTCCCGGTGTCCGTTGTAAACAGGTCAGTCGTCCAGGTCCTTTGTCTCGTTGTAGAAGTTGACCACGATGGACATGACGACGGAAACCACCACCAGGCCGCATATGCCCAGGATCGCGGACAGCAGCCGGCCGAGGAGGCTGACCGCAGCCACGTCGCCGAAGCCGATGGTGGATATGATGGCGAAGCTATACCACAGCGCGCTGGTGAAGTCGGGTATGTTGTCCTCCAAGAGCGGCAAGACCAGCGAAAAGGCGATGATCAGCAGCAGCATACCGAACAGGATCTCCGCCGCGTTGGTCTTGCGGACCACCTTCCAGAAGATGTCCATTTTCATCTGGGAGTAGGCGATGCCCAGGATCTCCCGCAGGGCGTGAACGATGTTTACCAGCACGATGACGATCACCGATTGTCCAAGCAGGATCAATGCTACGATCACCATGATATTTATCACGACGTTGAGGGGCCGGTGGTCTTTGATGACGGAGGCGCCCCTGTCTACCAGGATCGACACAAAGTACAGTATTCCGACGGCGGTCATGTTGGTGGAGCCGTCGCCGGCGATGGGCAGCAGGATCGTTCCCACCAGCAGCAGGCAGCCCCCGATGATGTCACGGATGAAATCGACTCTGGAATTATTCCGGAGCAAAAAGGCGCGTATGAACCTGTAGACCGAAGACGACAGGAAGAACATCGTCGAAATCTGCACCAGTTGTCCCGTCTGCCTGGTCCAGGCCTTGAACATTTCGACGGACAGGGCCAGCACGATCAGGGAAAGTATGCCGTTGACAATGTTGACCATCGTTTCCCTTTTCATGGTCTTGAATCTGTTCATGGGGCGCTGCGCCTCCCGGCAATAGGATTTGCTTTTTGCTTCTATTGTAATAAACCGCGGCCCTGATTTCAAGGGCTTCCGGGTAAAAGCCTGCCGATTAGAATACAGCGATGGATTTTTGTTGGCGGTCTGTGGTGCTACCTGCCCCCTTCCCGGCATAAATAATGCCACGCTCGAGGGGAGGAATGACGGATGTTGCACAGGATGGATGGCTGGGTCGCGTCGGGATTTCAGAGGATCGACTGGGATGGGGCCGCGGCGCTGGGTCGGCGGGCGCTGGTGTGGTTTGGATTGGCGGGAACGGTGTTTTTGCTGTGCAGGGCCCAGCTGCCGCCCGCGATGGCCCCCTTCGGCATGGCCTTCCTGGCGGCGGCGCTGGCTGTGGGGAAGAGCGGGGCGGCATTGCTGGCGGGCTGCGTCGCGGCGGCACTGGGGGGCAGCTGGGTGGAATTCAACCTGTGCCTTCCGGCGGGAGCAGCCATCGTGCTGGGGGGTGGCATCGCCTGGGACGCGCTGTCGCCTGCCCTTCGGCGGGCACTGGGACAGGGGCCCTGGCTGCGCATCCGGCATCGGATGCCCCGGGGGGCGGAGCGTATGCCCCAGCGACAGGCGCGCTCGCCGAATCCCCGGGATGGAGCTGTATGCTCGGTGCTGGCGGGACTGGGAGTGCTGTTTCCCGGATTGATCGGGCTGGGCGAGGCCCTCTGGCCCCGGGCAATTGAGGTGGTCGCGGCATCGGTGGCCGCCGTGGCCGCGGCGCCCTTCTTCCGGGCGGCGCTGGGTGCGCGGCCAGGCAGGCGATGGTTGACTGCCGAGGAGCGGGTGGGCGTGTTCCTGCTCTGGGGCTTCATGCTGGTGGGACTGGGGCGGCTGTCGCTTCCCATTGCGCTGTGCGTGGGCGGCGCGCTGGCTCAGCTGCTCACGGGGGCCGGGGCGCTGGCGGGGGTGTGCGTGGGTGTGGCGCTGCTGATCGTTGGTGCGGAACCGCGGGCGCTGGCGCTGACGGCGGCAGGCGGCGCGACGGCCCAGCTCTGCGCGGGAATGTCCAGGCCGACCCGGGCAGCGTGTGCCTGCGGGGCGATGCTGTCTGTCGGGCTGTGGATGAACGCGCCGCCCGGGTGGCTGCTTAGCGCCGGGGCCTCGTCGCTGCTGGTGGCCCCAATGCCCGAAGCCTGGGCCAGGGCATTGAGTCGTCTGGCGGAAAAAGCTCCCGATCCCTGCGATCCCAGGCACCTTGCGTCCCGCCTGCAGCGGGCGTCCGCGGCACGACTCCGGGCCCTGGGCGCTGCCTTTGGCGAGCTGGCGGAGGGCTACGGCGCGCCCACGTCGCTGCCCGACGAGCGTGAACTGGTGCAACGGCTGCGCCGGCAGCTGTGCGAGGGCTGTGCCGGCTATGACAAATGCTGGCAGGGCGGCGGCGAAGGCGGGGCGCGGCTGCTGTGCGACCTGATCGCACGGGCCGTGTCCCTGTCCGGCGAAACGCCGCTGTTCGAGGGGGAAGCGCCGCCGGAGCTGTGCCGGCGCTGTCGCCGGGGCCGGTTGATTCCCGATCGCATCGGCGATATGCTGGAGGATTTTGCCCGCGCCCGAAGGGATGGCCTGAAGCGGGGCGCGGAGAACCGGCTGATTTCCGCCCAGTTCCGGCAGGCGCGCCAGCTGATCGAAGCGCTGGCGCGGCAGCAGGGCGGCACGCTTCGGCTGCGCAATCGTCAGGCGGCCCGGGCTGCCGCGGCACTGGAGCGGGCGGGCATCGGGGTGAATTCTGTGATGGCGCTGGGCGGCAGGGGGGTGGAGATCGTCGCCGCGCTGAAGGAGGGATGCTGGACCCAGGCGCTGGCGCGACAGGCCTCCCAACGGCTGAGTGATGTCTTCGGCAGGCGCTATGCCCCGACGGGTCCCCTTGGTCGGGAGCTGCGCTTCGTCCGTCGTCCCCGGCTGAGGGTGCGCACGGGCATATCCTGTGCCTCCCGGGAGGCCGGCGCGCCCTGTGGCGACAGCCACCTGGCCTGTATGCTGGATGACGAGCGCCTGCTGGTGCTGGTCTGCGACGGCATGGGCAGCGGTGAGGCCGCCCGGCGGGAGAGCGCCGTGGCGGCGCGACTGCTGGGGCGTTTCCTGCGGGCCGGGGCGACCTGCGACCTGGCCATTGAAACGGTGAACGCGCTGCTGCTCAACCGAAGCGGCGAGGAAATGTTTGCCACGGTGGATATGTTGATTATCAACCTCAATACCGGGGAGGCGGAGCTGGTGAAGCTGGCGGCCTGTCCCACGCTGATCCTGCGGGGGGATGCGCTGCGACGGGTGGAGGGCGGCCGCCTGCCCCTGGGCATATTGGAAAGGGTGCAGCCCGGGGGCCTTCGGACGCATTTACTGCCCGGCGACGTGCTGCTGATGGCCAGCGATGGCGTGACGGACGCCGCCGGGGAATCGGCCCTGGAACGGCTGATGCGCCGGGAGGGACAGGACATGCCCCGGCTGGCGCGGCTGGCCCTGGCCTCCGCAGAACGCGCCTGCCAGGGCGGACACAGGGACGACATGACCGCGGTGTGTTTGAGGGTGGAGGAGAGGTGAATTCTGATTTGTCGTGTTGCGACAAATCAGAAGTTAATTGCATCTTTACACACGTCCCTGTTTATGCTATAATATACCCGGTAATCAAATCACAATGGGAGGTATTTCTTATGAAGAAACTGTTGGCACTGGTCTTGGCCATGCTGCTGGCGCTGGGCTGCTGCGCGGCGTTTGCCGAGGCGGAACCGATCACGCTGGACGTCATCATCTGCCAGTACGGCCCCAATACGCAGGACTGGTTCCTGGGCAAGGGCATGAACGGCACGAACTTCGTGGATAAGTTCGAAGCCGAGAACCCGGGCATCAAGCTGAACCTCCAGGTCGTGTCCTGGAACGACGTGTACACCGAGGTTTCCACCCGCATCTCCAACAACAACGCCCCCGACATCCTGAACATCGACGTGTTCGCGAACTATGCCGCCGAGGGCCTGCTGCTGCCCGTGTCCGACTACTGCCCCGATGAGCTGTTCAAGGATTTCTTCCCCTCCTTCATCGAGCAGTCCGTGGTGGACGGCACCTGCTGGGCCGTGCCGGATCTGGCCTCCGCCCGCGCGCTGTACGTGAACCAGGACATCCTGGACGAGGTCGGCGTCGAAGTGCCCACCACCTGGGCCGAGCTGGAGGATGTCTGCCAGGCCATCGTCGATTTCTACAACGGCGACGTGTATCCCTGGGGCATCGACATGACTACTGACGAGGGCCAGGCCGCGTTCTCCTACTACGTGTGGAACAACGACGGCGGCTTCGTGGATGCCGACGGCAAGGTCGCCCTGAACAGCGACAAGAACGTCGAGGCCATCGAATTCGCTATCGGCCTGTACAACAAGGGCTTCACCAACCCCAACCCCGCCACCCAGACCCGCTACGACCTGCAGGATATGTTCGGCGCGGGCAAGCTGGCCATGGTCATCGCCCCCAACCAGCTGCCCAGCTACCTGGCTGACAAGGGCTACACCGTGAACTTCGCCACCGCTGCGCTGCCCACCAACGAGGGCGCGACCCCCGGCGCCACCGGCGTCATGGACCGCGTGATGGCCTTCAAGGACGATTCCTATCCCGATCAGGCCGCCCGCAACGAGGCCATCGGCAAGTTCCTGACCTTCTTCTATGCTCCCGAGAACTATGTGGGCTGGGTCTCCATGGAGGGCTTCCTGCCCGCCGTCAACAGCTCCGTCGCGGCGCTGGTCGAGTCCGACCCGTCCTTCGAGGCCTGGCTGGGCGTGCTGGATTCCTGCCAGTTCTATCCCACCGCGCTGGACAACTGGGACGCCATCAAGCAGGGCGTCATCGACGTCGAGCAGCAGGCGCTGACCGGCGGCGACGTGAAGGCGCTGCTGGACGACCTGCAGGCGAAGATCGCCGGCTGATCCCGTCCGCTGCCATAGCGACTTATCCGCTCCCGGCCCTCTCGGGTCGGGAGCGGAATTCGATTCTGATTTGCCGATGTGACGAAGCCCTATGGTAGGGGCGGCGATGCGCCGCCCGCTCGGCAGACCCGATCATTGTACCAGACGAGCGGCGCATCGCCGCCCCCACGGAGAAAATTCCATCCCCACAAAAGGAGCGATGCCCATGAACACCATACCGATCCGGCACAAGTGGGAGCCCTATGTATGGCTGCTGCCCAGCATACTGCTGATGGCGATATTTGTCGTGTTTCCCATCGGCATCGTGTTCAAGCTGTCCCTGAGCGAGATCTCCAAGGCGGGCATCGTGGGCGGGTGGAACAATTTTGAAAACTTCCGCGCCGCGGTCCGGGACCCGGCCTTCGGCACCGTCATGCTGAACACTGCCGTGTGGGTGGTGTCGGTGGTGGGATTGAGTACGCTGCTGGGCTTCATCACGGCCATGGCGCTGAACGTCAAGTTCCACGGCCGCAGGATCGCCCGCTCCATCGTGGTATTCCCCTGGGCCACGTCGCTGGTGATCCAGGCCTCGGTGTGGAACTACATCATCAAGGGCGAATACGGCAACCTGAACAACGTGCTGCTGAACCTGGGCATCATCAAGAGCGCCGTCAACTGGCGGGCCACCTACCAGATCGAGTTCGCCTGGGAGTGCGGCGTGGGCATATTTGTCACCATCCCCTTCGTGGCCTTCACGGTACTGGCGGGCCTGCAATCCATCGACAAGGCCTATTACGAGGCCGCCACCGTGGACGGCGCGGGCTTCTGGCGCAAGCTGTGGAACGTGACCCTGCCGCTGGTGAAGCCCTCACTGACAGTCTGCACCGTGCTGAACATCATCTACGTGTTCAACTCGTTCCCCATCATCTACACCATCACCAAGGGCGCGCCGGCCAACAAGACCGATACGATGGTCACGCTGCTGTACATGCGGGCCTTCTATGACAACCAGAAGGGCGCGGCCACGGCCATGTCCGTCATCGGGTTCGCCATACTGTGCGTTTGCGCGGGCGCGTACATGATGGTCACCATGCGGAAGGAGGAGCAGTGATGCGGCTGAACACGCCTGAATCCGTACTGCGGGTGAATCGGCGGGCGCTGATCGCCGCGCTGCTGGCGGCGGTGCTGTGCCTGGTGGCGGTGAACCTGCCGATCTGGGAGTTTTCCGCCACGGTGTTCGCCAAGAAATCCGGCAACACCTTCGTGGGGGATGAAAAGTACCAGGCCGTGAAGGCCGAGGTGGAGGCCGCCGCGGCGGCCTATGCCGCGGAAAACGGCGGCGACCCCCGGATCGTGGAGAACGTCACCGAGCGCACCAACTCAAAGGGCCAGAAGACCAGCATGGTGGCCTTCGAGGTGCGCCAGACGATGCGCCGCACCGGCTGGGACTTTGTGCGCTCCGGGCTGGCGGCGGGCAAGGTGCTGCTGGCGATGGTCCTCTGCATGCTGGCGGCGGCGGTGCTGCTGTGCGAAGGGCTGTTGGGCGCGATGGACACCAACTGGCCGGAGCTCATGCCCCGCAAGAGGGGCCTGCGCCTCGCGGCGGCGGCCCTGGGGCTGGCAGCGCTGCTGCTGGTGCCGGTGTTCATGATGAACTGCAACCTGGCTTTTTCCCGCTGGATCAGGCTGGCGACGGACGGCTTTCCCCGCCCGGGCACCGACGCGCTGCTGCACACCCTGGACGGCTTCCTCTATGGCGGCACGGCGGGGGAGAAGACACTGGAGCTGATGGCTGGCGTGCAGCACAGGGCGCTTTGGCCGCTGCTGGCCGCGATGCCGCTGCTGGCCGCGTTCGCGTTGTGCGCGGTGGTCTGCGCCGACGGAGACCCGAGGCACACACTGGCCCGGGTGCTGCTGTTCGCGTTCATCATCGTGCTGTGCGTGGTGATACTGTACCCCTACTATGTGATGGTCATCACCGGCTTCCGCAGTAACGCCGAGACCACGGACATGTACTTCCAGCACATGTTTCCCACAAAGTGGGTGTGGAGCAACCTGAAGGACATCATCGACCGGGGCGTGCCCCGCTACCTGCTGAATTCGCTGATGCTGTCGGTGGGGGCCACGGCCATCGCGCTGCTGTGCGGCATTCCGGCGGCCTACGCCATGGCCCGGATGCACTTCCCGGGCCGGAAGGCGTTCCTGGGCTTCGTGATCATGAGCCAGATGTTTTCCCCGGTGGTGCTGCTGGTGGGCATCTCCCGGCTGATGAACGCCCTGCACCTCAGCGATTCGGTGCTGGGGCTGATGTTCATCAACGCGGCCTTCAACCAGGCCTTCGCCATATGGCTGCTGCGGGGCACCTTTGTGTCCATATCGTCTGAGATGGAGCAGGCCGCCTGCATCGATGGCTGCAGCACCGTCAGCGCGTTGCTGCGGGTGCTGGTGCCCATCTCGGCCCCGGGCATCGTGACCACGCTGATCTTCGTGTTCATCAACGCCTGGAACGAGTACACCATCTCCACGGTGTTGATCTCCACGGCTTCCAACAAGCCCATCACCGTGGGCATCACCCAGTTCAGCTCCTTCAACATGATCGAGTGGCAGTACCTGTTTGCGGCGGCGCTGCTGGCCACCGTGCCGGTGGTGATACTGTTTATGTGCATCGAAAAACACCTGGCCGCGGGCCTGACCGCGGGAGGCGTGAAGGGGTAAAGAGGCAACCGTATGGCGGCGCCTGCGCCGCTGTGCCATCCATAAACATTCAGAGGAGGTGTGCCCATGGACAAGTGGGACGCGCGATTCATGGAACTCGCCGACACCATCTCCGGCTGGGCGAGCTGCTACAAGCCGGACCGCAAGATCGGCGCGGTGATCGTCAAAAACAAGCGCATCGTAACCACGGGCTACAACGGCGCGCCAGCGGGCATCAAGACCTGCGTGGAGCGGGGCGAGTGCCTGCGGCAGAAGCTGGGCATCGCCTCGGGCACCCGTGCCGAGCTGTGCTATGCCGTGCACGCCGAGCAGAACGCCATCATCCAGGCGGCCCGCCTGGGCAGCAGCATCGACGGGGCCACGCTGTACTGTACCCACCAGCCCTGCGTGCTGTGCGCGAAGATGATCGTCAACGCCGGCATCAAACGGGTGGTGTACCGGGAGGGCTATCCCGATGACTTTGCCCGTGAGATGCTCAGCGAGGGCGGCGTGGCGCTGGAGCGCTTCAATCCCGAAGAAAAAGAGCAAACGGAGTTAAATCTATGAATACCAAACGCATTGATAAGGTCATCGAAAACATGCGGGCCTGCGGGCTCCGCCAGATCATCGTCTCCAGCACCGCCAACGTCTACTACCTCACAGGCGTGTGGTGCGAGCCCTTCGAACGGATGCTGGCGCTGCTGGTGAAGGACAGCGGCGAAATGACGCTGTTCGCCAACCGGATGTTCGCCCTGGAGGGCCTGACGGACGTGCCCATGGTGGTGTACGAGGACACCGACGACTGCGTGGCGGTGCTCGCGCCCCACGTGCTGCCGGGGAAGATCGGCATCGATAAGACCTGGCCCAGCCACTTCACCATCCGCCTGATGCAACAGCGCCCGGACATCGTGCCGGCCCTGGGCAGCCAGCCCCTGGATGACGCCCGCCTGACCAAGGATGCGGCGGAGCTGGAGCTGATGCGCATCAGCTCGAAGATGAACGTGGAGGTCTGCAACCGCATTGCCCGGGCCCTGAGGGAGGGCGTCACCGAGAAGGAGATCCAGGCGCTGTATATCCAGATCGCCCAGGAGCTGGGCTCCCCGGGCCCCAGCTTCACGCCGCTGATCTGCTTCGGCCCCAACGGCGCGGAGCCCCACCACGACAGCGACGGCACAAAGCTGAAGCCGGGCGATACCGTCATCATGGACGTGGGCCTGCTCTGGCAGCATTATTGCAGCGACATGACCCGCACCGTTCACTTCGGCGAGGTCACCGACGAGGAAAAGCGGGTGCATGAGATCGTCACCGCCGCCAACCGGGCTGGCATCGCCGCCTGCCGCCCCGGCGTGAAGATGAAGGACATCGACCGCGCCGCCCGAAAGGTGATCGAGGACGCCGGCTATGGCCCGTACTTCACCCACCGCACCGGCCACGGCATCGGCCTGGACGAGCACGAGTTCCCGGACTGCTCCTCCGTCAGCGAAACCGTCACCCGCCCCGGCATGATCTTCTCCATCGAGCCCGGCATTTACCTGCCCGGCAAATTTGGCGTCCGGGTGGAGGACCTGGTGGCCATCACCGAAGATGGCTGCGAGGTGCTGACCTGGTGAACACCATCAAAGCGTCGGTTTTCCACTAACCGCTGGCCACTGATGAAAAAGGATCGGGCATTGCCCGATCCTTTTTCATCACGGCCCGTCGCTCACGGCGGCCTGCCCGTCGGCGGTCCAGCACTCGGGGCAGCGGGTCAGCCCCGCCACCAGGGCGTTGACCAGTATGCCCTGGGTGGCGTGGGTCATGCCCGAACAGGTGGCGTAGGAGTGGTAATAGGGGTTGCCGGGCTCCGCGAACACCGTGGCTTCCGCGTTGGGGCAGCACTTGGGGCAGGCCGGGCGGTTTTCCTTGAGCATGTCGGACAGCAGCACCTGCTGGGCGTTCTGCATGCCGGAGCACGTGGAATTCACGTGGTAGTAGGTGCCCTTCGGCGTGGCGTAGACGTAGTAGCCGGAGGGCTGTGCCTCAGCCTCGGCCCCGGTGGCGTTCTCGGCCAGGGCTTCGGTCTCGTCCTCGCCGCCGACGCACACCGGGCAGCGCTTCTTGCCGGTCACCCGGGCCTCGGCGTAGGTGACGTGGCTGGCGTTGCGCATACCGGAGCATTCGTCGTTGATGTGGTAATAGGTGCCGTCCACGGTGCAGAACACCTCGACCCCGGCCCTGGGGCAGCAGGTCTGGCAGGCGGTCTTGGCCATCAGCAGCGCGTCCTTCAGGCTGACCTCATGGGCGCTGCCGCCCATGTCGCTGCAATCCTCCTTGGTGTGGAAGAAGTTGTTGTAAGCCGAGCACCACACACGGATGTTGCTCTTATCCTCGGTATCGGCGTTGACGAACACCAGGTCAAACGCGCCGTCGCTGTACTGGCCGCCCATGCAGTAGGGGCAGGCCATCAGCGAATCCTCGATGGCGCTGTTGCGGGATACCCGGTTGGTCTCCACACCCTCGCCGATGGCGACGCATTCCGCGCTCTGGTGGTAATAGGGGCCGTCCGTCACCGTGTAAACGGCGTTCAGCTCGTCCACCTCTTCGGAGGGAACCACCTCGGCCACGGCCTCCTCGGCGGGCGATTCGGCCTCCGGCTCGGGTTCAGGCGTATCGGTGGGCGCCGCGGGGACCCCCACCGGCTGGGGCGTGATGGTGGTGTCGTTGGAGGGCTTGAAGGGCCTCGCTACCAGCACATAGATCACCGCGACCATCCACAGCGCGGAGAGCAGGCTCAGCGCCAGGTTTACGCCGGTGGAATAGCGCCGCCTGCGCCACAGCAGCCAGATGCCCACCGGGGGCAGCAGCACCAGCAGCAGCCAGGTCGGCCAGTCGTACCGGTCCAGGAAAGCCATCAGCCCGTCGGGGGGATTGTCCCGGGGCGGTTCGTATCGGGGCCCGTCGTAATAGGGCGGCCGGTCGTCATACCCGTCCCCATCGTCGTAATCGTCGTCATAATCGTCGTCGTAGCCGTAGTCGTCATCATAGCGGCTACGGCCGCGGCTGCCGTCATAATCGTCATCGTAGCGGTCCCGGTCATAACCGTCGCGATCGTAGTCGTCGCGGTCATAGTCGTCGCGGTCATAGTCGTCGCGATCGTAGCCGTCGTCATCCTTCGCGGCGTAGCCGTTGGGCATGTAAGGCTCCTCGCCGTCGTAGGGCGTGTCATAGCCTCCCGGCATGTAGGGCTCTTCGCCGTCGTAGTTGGAAAGCAGCTCATCCCGGCGCTTTCCGGGGTTCACGCCCCCGATGCGCAGTAATGCCATGCACTTCACCCCTTTTATAGTTAATTCCACTGTTGATTATAACACATGCAAGCCCCGATGGGGACAAAAGTCGAAATATGATAACTAAAAAACCGCCTGCGTGTCACACGGGCGGTTGCAGTTGAATAAGTACCTTCGCTTCGCCCGGGATGACAGGCGCGTAAACGTGTCATCCTGGGCGTTGACGAAGGTTCTTTCAAAAAGTTCTGTGCTATTACCTCAGATCGGGGCTGTTGATGTTGTCCATGTCGTCGAAGGCCTGGTTTTCGCCGCCCATGGCCCAGATGAAGGTGTAGTTGCTGGTGCCAGCACCTGCGTGGATGCTCCAGGAGGGGGAGATGACGGCCTGCTCGTTCTGCATCACGATGTGGCGGGTCTCGGTGGGCTCGCCCATGAAGTGGAACACGACCTCGTTCTCGGGTACCTCGAAGTAGAAGTAGACCTCCATGCGCCGCTCGTGGGTGTGGGCGGGCATGGTGTTCCACACGCTGCCGGGCTCCAGCACGGTCATGCCCATGGACAGCTGGCAGGTCTTTAGCACGTCGGGATGGATGAACTGGTTGATGACGCGCTTGTTGCTGGTTTCGGCCGCGCCGCAGGGCTTTTTGGCCGCGTCGGCGATGCGGATCAGCCTGTTTTCATAGCTGGTGTGGGCCGGGGCGGACACGATATAGAACTTTGCGGGCTGGGCCGGATGGTCCGAGGCGAAGGTGACCTCCTTTGCGCCGCGGGTGATGTACAGGCAGTCCTTGTAGCCCAGCTCGTACACCACGCCGTCTACAGTCACGCTGCCCGCGCCGCCCACGTTGAACATGCCGCACTCCCGCCGCTCCAGGAAGAAGCTTGTGCCAAAGTTCTTCCACACATCGATGCCCTTGTCGATGGAAACGGTGTCGTTTACCGGCATGATGCCCAGGGTCACCATGCGGTCCACATGGCTGTACACGGCCACGACCTCGTCGGCCACAAACAGCTTTTCAATCAGGAATTCGTTGCGGGTTTCCTCGGTGGTGTAGCGCTTGAAATCGCGCTGGTTGCAGGAATAGCGGATGTCCATAGGCGTTTCTCTCCTTGAATGGTTTGTTTTTCACGTCAACGGGGGGTTGCTCCCCTGTTCGAAGGCGACTATTCGTCACTGACTGAATAGCCGCGGTCTGTTTTTATCGCTGCACGCGGGCGCTGCCGTCGCCCATCAGGCTCTCCACTTCCTTCAGGCGGGCCATGGAGGTGTCGCCCGGGGTGGTCATGGCCAACGCGCCGTGGGCTGCGCCGTAGTTGACGGCCTTCTCCACGTCGCCGGTGGTCATCAAGCCGTAAATCAGGCCGGAGGCGAAGCTGTCGCCGCCGCCTACGCGGTCAAAGATGTCCAGGGCCGGGTAGTCCTTGGCCTTGTAGACCTTGCCCTCGCCCCAGGCGATGGCGGACCAGTCGTTGCAGGTGGCGGTCTTCACCTGGCGCAGGGTGGTAGCGATGACCTTGAAGTTGGGGTACAGCGCGGCGGCCTCGTTCATCATGGCGGCGTAGCCGGCGGGGTCCAGCTTCTTCAGGTTCTTGTCGGCGCCCTTGATCTCGAAGCCCAGGCAGGCGGTGAAGTCCTCTTCGTTGCCGATGATCACGTCGATGTAGGGGGCGATCTCCTTGTTGACCTGCTGGCACTTGGCCTGGCCGCCGATGTCCCGCCACAGGGAGGGGCGGTAGTTCAGGTCGTAGGAGACGATGGTGCCGTACTTCTTGGCAGCCTTGATGGCCTCGATGGTGACCTCGGCGGTGGTTTCGGACAGGGCCGCGAAAATGCCGCCGGTGTGGAACCAGCGGGCGCCGCGCTTGCCGAAGATCTCCTCCCAGTCGATGTCGCCCGGTTTCAGCTGGGAAACGGCGGTATAGGCGCGGTCGGAGATGCCCAGCGCGCCGCGCACGCCGTAGCCGCGCTCGGTGAAGTTCAGGCCGTTGCGCACCTTGCGGCCGATGCCGTCATAGGGCACCCACTTGATCATGGAGGTGTCCACGCCGCCCTGGAGGATCAGGTCCTCCACCAGGTAGCCCACGTCGTTCTCGGCGAACGCCGTCACTACGCCGGTCTTCATGCCGAAGCAGCGCCGCAGGCCGCGGGCGACGTTGTATTCGCCGCCGCCCTCCCAGACGTTGAAGCTGCGCGCGGTGCGCACGCGGGTCTCGCCAGGGTCAAGGCGCAGCATGACCTCGCCCAGGGAAATTTCGTCATACATGCACTGGCTCTTGTCCTTCAGTTTCAGATCCATTGTCATCGCCCTCCGTTTATTCATTTGTCCGTTTGGGCCGGCCGCGGCACAGGTCATGGCGCTGAAATCAGAATACAGATTCCTTGCCGCGCAAGCCTTCGGCGCGACTTGGGCTGCGCCCATGCTCAGAATGCCATTCCAACGATTCGTTAGTCATCCTGAGCGCAGCGTCAGCGGAGTCGTGCCGCAGGCCTGCGAAGCACCAGGATCTTCCCGGTTCCGCACATCAAGGCACGCCAGCCCCCCTGTCTGCATTATAAATGAATAACCCTTTTCTGTCAACGCATTTCCTATTTGTCCTCTCCGGTTAATCCTCCCCGTCCGCCATGCGGTAGCCCACGCCCACCTCGGTGAATATGTACCTCGGTTCGCTGGGATTGGGCTCGATCTTGCGCCGGATGCTGGCCATGTGGACCCGCAGTATCTTGTTGTCTGAGCTGGCCGACGGACCCCACAGCTGACGCAGTATGGCCTTGTAGGTCAGCACCCGCCCCGCGTGCTGGCCCAGCAGCGCCACGATCCGGAATTCATTCGGCGTCAGGTGGACGACCTCGCCGCCCAGAAGCACGCGGCGCTTGCGGTAGTCGATCTCCATATCGCCCACGTGGTAGCGGCCGGTGAGGGTGATCTCGTCGTTGTCCAGCGACGTGCGCCGGTGGCGCAGGGCGGTTCGGATACGGGCCAGCAGCTCGATGCTGCCGAAGGGCTTGGTGATGTAGTCGTCGGCGCCGAGGTCCAGGGCTTCAGCCTTGTCCTGCTCCAGGCTGCGGGCGGAAATGACGATGATGGGCGTTGAGGTCCACTTCCGGGCGCTTTCGATGATTTGGCTGCCGTCCGTATCCGGCAGTCCCAGGTCCAGCAGTATGCAGTCCGGGCAGTGGGAGGCGATCATGTCCAGCGCGCTGCTGCCGCTGTTCACGATGATGGTGTCGTAGCCATCCGCGTTCAGCACCGCCCGCAGGAAGGTGCAGATGCCCGGATCGTCCTCCACGATCAGTATCTTGTTGCGAATCTCATTCGACATTTTTTACCTCCGGAAAGGGCAGATAGAATGTCACCGCCGCGCCGCCGCGGGGGCTGCGGCCGATTTTCATGTCGCCGCCGTGGGCGCGGACGATGGTTCGGCACACCGACAGGCCGATGCCCATGCTGCGCCGTACGTCGGGGCGCTCCTGTATGCCGTGATGGGCGCTGCCGTCCAATATCCCCGGCAGCAGGTGATCCGGGATGCCGGCGCCGTCGTCCTCCACCCGAAGCACGACCCGGTCGGGCTTCCAGGCGATGTCCAGCCAGATCTGCGTGGCCGTCTGGCCGTGGGCGCTGACATTGTCGAACAGGTTGATCAGCACCTGCTCGATCAGCGTGGCATCCATGGGGACGATCAGTATGTGTTCCGGCTGCGATACACGCACCGGCAGGGCGTCCGGCGCGCGCCGGTATTTCAGTATGGCGCTGCCGACGATCTCCTCCAGCACCTCGTCGGTCTTTGTGAGGGCCACGTCGCCGCCGGTGAACCGGGTGACGGAGAGCAGGTTCTCCGTCACCCGCACCAGCCACTGGGCGTCCCGGTTGACGCCGTCCAGCAGCGCGGCGCGGTCTTCCCTGGAAAGGGCCTGGTCCCGCAGTGCCGAGCTGGCGCCCATGATCGATGCCAGCGGCGTGCGGATATCGTGGGCGATGGCCCGCAGCAGGTTGGCGTGCATCTTCTCCCGCTCCATCTCGAAGCGAAGCTGCTCCTGGCGCTTGATCTGTGTGGTCAGCGCGCTGATGATGATGGAGACCACCAGCATCATCAGGAATGTCAGTGGGTAGCCGGTAAGCGTCACGTCGAACTGCCAAAACGGGTAGGTGAACATGTAGTTGACGCAGAAGGTGCCCACCAGCGAGGCCGCAATGCCCCACAGGTAGCCGTCCGTCAGCCGCGCCACCAGCGCCACCGCCAGTATGAACAGCGGCGTGGCAAAGGGGTTGTTGTCGTTGTGAAGGCCGGACAGCGCCATCGAAAGCGTTATGGCGAGGGCCATGATTCCCGCGAAAACCAGGGTGTCTTCTCGATTTACCGCCAGTAAACCTTCGAAATCTGCAATTGCATCTGTCGAAAAATTCACTCGCCAGCTGACCACCTTAATTGCGCGGTATTTCCTTATAAAAATCCACAATAATTATATCATAGGTCGGGCCGGTATGCGCCCTTTGTTTCCCGGAAGTAACACACCGACGCTTTCCTTTCCGCGAAATTAGCGCCGCTTTGCCTTATAATGACAGTGATTTCGATTCAAAGGAGCGGTGTTATCCATATGTACAGCAAGGAATACGAGGACGCGAAAAAGGAATTCAACAACTGCCTTCGGATGAGCATCATCGGCCTGGGCGTGCCGATCTACAACGCGCTCCATGAATGGCTGCCCATCATGAGGCGGGAAAAGGAAAGGGCGCTGAAGGCCCAAAAGGAAGCGAAGGAGTGATTTGGGAATGGATCTCATGACCATCGTCATTGCAGTTATATTCGCCGTGCTGCTGATCGGCGGCTCGATCATCAGCTTCAGACACTGACAAGGGGGGACTGTCGTGCCGTCTTTTTTCAAATCGCTGGAAAAGATCAGACCTGTTTATGACTGGACCTACAAAATCATATTGTTAATCTGCAAGCTGCTGCTGATCGCGGACATCTTCATCACCAGCTGGGCGGTACTGGGACGCTATGTCTCATTTATTTCCGACCCCCATTGGTCGGAGGAGATGGTGCTGACCTTCATGGTGTACATGGCGGTACTTTCGGCCACGCTGGCCATCCGTAAGCGCAGCCACATCCGCATGACCGCCTTCGACAAGTACCTGCCCCGCAAGGTGCTGATCGCGCTGGATCTGCTGGCCGACGTTGCCGTGCTGGTGCTGGGCGTGATCCTGGTGGTGGAGGGACTGGAGGTCGTCAGCCCTACCGGCAACATCGCCAGGTTCGCCAAGTATTCCTCCATCCCCACCCTCAGCCAGGTCTGGATGTACCTGCCCGTGGCCATTGCAGGCGTGGGCATGATACTGTTCGAGCTGGAGCAGGTGTTCCTGCGCATTGAGGAATTCTACCGGCCCGACCACGCGGAAAAGGAGAATGAGACACAATGAGTGAAAGCGCGTCCACCCTGATTCTGCTGGGAAGCTTCCTGGTGATGGTCTTCCTGCGGTTCCCGATCGCCTACTCCGTAGGCATCTCCACGGTGCTGTGCCTGCTGAGC
>CADBVG010000016.1 GCA_902798105.1 uncultured Eubacteriales bacterium | reverse complement strand
GTAGGTCAGGCTCCCCTCGTCGCAGCTGGCCTCCACCTCAAGGGTCGCCGACTGGCCCGGCGTGACGTAAACATCGTTGTCGCCCACAGCCTGTGCGGTTAAGCCGTTGTCCACGTAGACGTAGAACCAAATGTTCCGGCTATTCCCGTATTTGTCGCTGACCCGACAGCAGTAATCGCAGCGCTCGGTGACCGCCTCGATGGTGTAGGTCGCGGACGTCGCGCCTGCGATGCTCTCTTCGGTGTAATCGTCGTACCACTCGTACCACTGGTAGGTCAGGCTCCCCTCGTCGCAGCTGGCCTCCACCTCAAGGGTCGCCGACTGGTTCGGCTTTACGTATACGTCTTCGTCGCCCACGGCCTGCGCGGTAAAGCCATTGTCTACGTAAACATAGATATTACAATAGTCGGAATTTCCGTAGTCGTCGCTGACCACGCAGTGGTACCTCACGTAGTGGGTAACCGCTTCGGTGGTGTAGCTGGGGGACGTTGCGCCCAAGATCGGCACCTCCCGGTCCGTGTCCTCGTCCACGCGGTACCACTGGAAATGCAAATTGCCGACCCGGCAGCTGGCCTCGACCTCCAGGGTCTCGGTCTCGCCCAGGGTCACGTACCGTTTGCTCTCGCCCACACGCTCCAGGGTGAAATCGTTGTCCACAGAGATCCAGAAGCGCACACTCTCCCGATGGCCGAGGTTGTCGCTGACCACGCAGCAATACCGCCCAGCCTCGAAAGCGGTGTAGGTCTGCGCCGTCGCCCCGGGAATGTCGGTCCACTGGGTGATGTAATCATCTTCCTCCGCGTCCCAGATCTCCTCGCCCGTCTGCCACTGGTAGCTCAGCTGCGCCTCCCCGACGGTCTGAACGTTCACCCGCAGCTCGGCGCTCTGGCCGGGCTCGATGGACACTTCGTCATTCTCGGTCCAGGCCCTGACGAGGCCCTGCATCTTCTCCAGGCGAACGGTAAACGTGCCCGTTTCGTTCTTGCTATATAAGCCCGCGCCGAAGTTATAGCGCGTGCCGGCGGACAGCTCGCAGTCGATCCGGAATCCGTGATGCCCGCCGCCGTCGTCGTCGCTGTCCAGCTCTTTCATGCCCGAATCGTAGAAATAGCCGTAGGTGTCCACGTCTTCCCCCAGGGAATAGAACCGGTAGCTTCCACTCTCCGAGGGCGTGAAGCTGAAATAGGCGATATTCCCGCCCCTGTCGATGACCACGGTGGTGTTCTCGTTCAGGGTCAGCGGCGTGATGCTGTACACGGAGGTGTAGCCGTGATTGACGGCCCACCAGTAGGCGTAGGTGCCCGTGTTGGCCGATACGGAGACCTTCTGCGGCCCGTCAAAGGCGCTTTCGCTGATGTACGTCAGCGAATCGGGCAGATTGATCTTACTCAGGCCGCTATTCGCGAAGGCCCGGTCCCGGATCTCCCGCACACCCTCAGGCAGTATGACCCTGTCCAGGGCGTAGGAGCCGTAGAAGGCCTCCTCTTCAATGATCTCCAGCGACGCCGGAAGTACCGTCACGGTCTCCGACAGCGCCCCCACGACCCCGCCCAGCATCAGCAGGGCCAGCGTCAGCGCGATTGCAAGCCAGCGGCAAACAGGTTTCATATGGTGAATCCTCCCTCATCTGTACTTGGGAACCCCCACCGCCCCGACCCCAACAGCCCGAGGCGTGGTCTTGCCATTATTATACATTTTCTCTTACAGGATTTCAACGCTTATTTTTTTCATCCTCGCCACATTTTTTTCATCCTCACCACAATTAACACACGGTTAGGTACAGCTCAGGGTTCATGAAGATCAGGGGCGGTTGGCACACCGCCCCCGATACTCCCGGCAAGTTGGTGTTTCAGACGCGACAGCAGCTATTCCTGTTCCCTATTCCCCGTTCCCCGGGCGAAGTCTCCGATTATCAGAATTTACACGCTCTCAAATTGCGAAAAACCGCCGTATCGGTTACAATAGTATCCGACAGGAGGATGATTTCATGCTTCCCAAACCGCGACCCATATGGCAGCGGGTATTGCTGATCGCCTGCGGGGCCTCGCTGTCGGCGTTGAACCTGGTCAGCTTCGTGCGGGCGGCGGGTCTGTTTCCCGGTGGCTTTACCGGGCTATCGCTGTTGATCCAGGAATGCTTGCAGCGCTATGCCGGCATCCATGTGCCCTACTCCGCGCTGAGCCTGACGCTGAACTTCCTGGCGGCGGCGGTGTGCTTTCGCTACATCGGCAAGCGCTTTGCCCTGTTTTCGGTGTTGGCCGTGACCATCACCAGCGTGCTGACCGACGTGCTGCCCACCTTCACCGTGGCGGCTGACCCGCTGCTTTGCAGCGTGTTCGGCGGGCTTTTGAATGGCCTGGCCACGTCGCTGTGCCTGCGGGCGGACGCCAGCACAGGCGGCACCGACTTCATCAGCATCTACCTGGCTGAAAAGAACGGCCGCGACGCCTTCAACATCATACTGGGCGGCAACGTGGCTATGCTGTGCATGGCGGGGCTGCTGTTCGGCTGGGAGCGGGCGCTGTACTCGATGATCTTCCAGTTTTGCACCACCCAGGCGCTGCACACGCTGTTCCAGCGCTACCAACACCGCACGCTGTGGATTGTCACCGACAAGCCCGACGCGGTTTACACCATTATCCGCGACGCCACCCACCACGCCGCCACGCTGTTTCACGGTACCGGGCTGTATAAAAACGAGCCCCGCTCGATGATCTACACCGTGCTCTCCGGCGACGACATTCGCCGGGTGGTGCACGAGGTGCGCGCCGTAGACCCCCATGCCTTCATCAACACCCAGCGGACCGATTCGCTGACGGGAAGGTTTTACCGAAGGCCGCAGGATTGAGTTGTCCGGGATAACGGGACAAATTCTGATTTGTCGGGCATCAGCCCGATAAATCAGAATTTACTCATCAAAAAGAGGTGTTTCAAATCACAAAGCAACGTTTGGGCGCCCTGCAGGTGGCGCTGGCGGCCATCAGCTGGAGCTTTGCGGGGGCGCTGAGCAAGTCGCTGCCCTGGAACAGCTTCACCATCAACGGCATGCGCTCGCTGGTGGCGGCGGTGCTGCTGGCCTTCGCCCGGCGCGGCGTGAAGGTGAAGCTGACGAAGGGTACGCTGCTGGGCGCGGCGGGCACGGCGCTGACGGGCGTGTTGTACATGATCGCCGTCAAGCTGACCACTTCGGCCAATGCCATTGTGTTGCAATACGCGATGCCCGCCTTTGTCATACTGTTTTCATGGCTCTTCTACGGCCAGAGGCCGGGAGCGCGGCAATTGGTCATTGCTGCCTGCATCATGGTCGGCGTGGTGCTGTGCAGCTGGGAGGGGCTCACGGGCGGCAACGTGCTGGGCGACGTCATCGCCCTGATGGCGGCGGTGACCTTCTCGCTGGTGTTCTTCTGCGCCCGTATGCCCGGGGCTGACCCCCGGGATTATTCCTACCTGGGCATGGTTTTCTGCGCGCCCTTCGCGCTGAACGCCTGCTTCGACCCCGGCGTCACGGCAAACCCCGTCCATTGGCTGACGGCGGTGGCCCTGGGCTTCTGCCTGGCGGGTGGATACTTCTTTATATCGAAGTCCATGAGCAACGTCTCCCCGGTTTCGGCGGCGCTGCTCTCCAACCTGGAGCCAATCCTGAACCCGGTCTGGGCGTTCCTGCTGGTGGGCGAAAAGCCCGGCAGGCTGACCGTCGTCGGCGCGAGCATCGTGCTGGTCGCCGCCACCGTCTACGCGCTGATGCCGGCGCGGGACGGCGAATGAGCCTTGTAATTCACCGGAAGATATGCTAAACTGATAGCTGCTCTATTCCCGACAAAATGGCGACACAGGCGCCGCCGCCACATATCGGGTTGACTTTATTACAACCGAAAACGGAGGTTACCCATGAGCGAACTGAACATCGTCTGCCTGGATCTGGAGGGCGTACTGGTGCCCGAGATCTGGATCGCCTTTTCCGAGGCCAGCGGCATCCCCGAGCTGCGCCGCACCACGCGGGACGAACCCGACTACGACAAGCTGATGCGCTGGCGGCTGGGCATACTGCGCGAGCACGGCCTTGGCCTGAAGGACATCCAGGCCACCATTCGCAAAATCGACCCGCTGCCCGGGGCGAAGGATTTCCTGGGCGCGCTGCGCGCGCGCACCCAGGCGGTGATCCTCAGCGACACCTTCACCCAGTTCGCCCAGCCGCTGATGGAAAAGCTGGGCTGGCCCACGCTGCTGTGCAACGCGCTGGAGGTGGGCGACGATGGCATGATCGCCGACTACAAAATCCGCGTGGCCCAGTCAAAGCTGTCCACGGTGAAGGCCCTGCAATCAGTGGGCTTTGACACCATCGCCTGCGGCGACAGCTACAACGACCTGGGCATGATCCGCGCCAGCAAGGCCGGCTTCCTGTTCCGCTCCACCGAACAGATCATCGCCGACAACCCGGATCTTCAACACTTTGACACCTTTGACGGGTTGAAGGAAGCGATTTTCGAGGCGCTGTGATATGTCCAATTACGACAAGATGCTCGCCCAGGCCCAGGAACTTTTTCTGGGCTACGACCAGGGGGAGATGATCGCGCGCTGGGCCCTGGCGCACGACGATAATTACCTCTACGTCGAATACATGACTGAAGCCCTGCGCATCGACCGGCGCACCGGCGCTGTGGGCTATGCCCGTCAGCCCACCGCAGGGGAATACCGCGCCGCTGACTTCGTCAACGAGGGCATGGCGCTGTTTGACCTGCTGACCCGCTCCCCTGTCCGGCCCACGCCCACCGGGCGCTGGACCAGCATCAGCACGCTGGGCGGCATCATCGGCGCGGGTCACGACCGCACGCTGAGCCACGAGGGCACCGCCGCCCAATTCCAGGGCCGCTGCGCCGCCCTGGCCGCGGCCTGCCGCCGCCTGGGCGGCGTGCCCGTCGGCAAGGCCGACGTGGGCTACGCCATCCCTGTGTTCCGGGACTTCCAAATACTGTTTCAGTTCTGGGACGGAGACGATGAATTCCCGGCCAACATCAAGTACCTATTCGACGAAAACGCCCTGCAATTCATGCACTACGAAACCCTGTGGTACGTGATGCGCACCCTCGCCGACCGGCTGGCCTGGTACGCGGATGCCCGGTGCTGACAAAGGGGCTGTATACCATTGTAGGGGCGGCGTTGCGCCGCCCGCCAGGTCCAACGATACGTATCGACCCGGGCGGGCGCCTCAACGGCGCCCCTACAGTTGTTTTATGCAGCGATACTCGTTTTGAAACAGCACCTTTTTCCCCTCACATCACCGGCGCGAACACCTTCAACAGCCAGCCCGACACGCGGGTCGTGAGGGGAATGCGCTTCACATCCTCGTCGGTTATCTCGTGGCTGCTGGCGAGGGTGGCCTGGAAATCGGCCTCGATATCGGCCACAACGGGCACATCCCGCATATATGCCGCGCACTCAAAGTGCAGGTAGAAGCTGCGATAGTCCATATTGATTGTGCCCACAACAGCCTTGCAGTCGTCGGAGACGAACACCTTCGCGTGTACGAAGCCGGGGGTATATTCAAATATGCGCACCCCCGCCTGCAACAGCTCGGCATAGTGGGTCTTGGCCAGGGCGAAGGCGTAGCGCTTGTCAGGGATGTGGGGCAGCAGCACGCAGATCTCCACGCCCCGCTTGGCGGCAAAGGTCAGCGCCGCAAGCATCTCCGTATCCAGGATCAGGTAGGGCGACATAATGTGCACATACCGTTGGGCGCGGCTGAGGATGTCCGTGTAGACCTGCTCTCCCACCCGCTCGTTGTCCACCGGGCTGTCGCCATAGGGCAGCACCCAGCCCCCGGCCTCCACCGGGCCGCCCGCAGGGGCATCCAGGTAGCGGGCGTAGCGGTCGCCGGGCTCGTTCACGTTCCACATCTGCAGGAACATCAGCGTAAAGGATCGCACCGCCTCGCCCTCCAGCCGCAGGGAGACGTCCTTCCAGTGGCCGAATTTTTCGATTTTATTCACGTATTCATCCGCCAGGTTCACGCCGCCGGTGTAGGCCACGCGCCCGTCGATCACCAGGATCTTGCGGTGGTCGCGGTTGTTGTAATGGGCGGAGATCATGGGGCGTATCGGTGAAAACATCTTGCACTGTATGCCCAGCTTCTTCAGCATCTCCGGATAGCGATAGGGCAGCCGGAACAGCGCACAGGTACCGTCGTACATCACGCGCACCTCCACGCCTTCCCGCACCTTGTCTTCCAACACCTTCAGCACCCGACCCCACATGTATCCCTCTTCAATGATGAAGAATTCCAGGAAGATGAAGTCCTTCGCGGCGCGCAGGTCCTCCAGCATTGCCTCCAGCGACGCCTCGCCGCTGGAGAGGTAGCGCGCCGAGGTATTGCCGTACAACGGGAAGCGCCCGTGCTCCCATGTGTAGCGCGTCAGGCCCACCAGCTCAGGCGCGGCCTCCGCCGCGCCCGCCGGCAGCCCCGCAGGCTCCGGCAGAAGCGTCGCCGTCTCGGCCATCAGCTCGCCCAGGCGGCGGTTCAGCACCCGGTGTCCCACGTCCAGTTCCACGAACAGGTACAGCGCCAGGCCCACCGGCGGCGCCAGCACCACCAGCAAAATCCAAGTGATCTTCGTGGTAGGCTCCGAGCTCTTGTTGACCAGGTGCAGTATCGTCACACCGTTCAGCAGCAGCAGCAGCACATAATAAAAGGGCAGCATCGACTGCATCGATTGCAGCGAGCTGAAGATCACCACCAGCAGCCCGATCTGCAGCGCCAGCGTCAGCACCACCAGCATCGTGCGGCCAAAGATCACATTCAATATGCCGCGCTTGCCCTTTTTCAAAAGTCGGCGTTCCTCGTTGCCCTGCCCCGTTCGCCTGACATTCCTGTTTTTGTCGCCCATATTTGCCTCGATCCGATTGGTTTGAAGGAAACAAAGCCCTCTATAATACTATAATCCAAATCATAGGGAAATGCAAGCGAGACAAAGAGAAAGAGAAAAGAGATAAATCATGAGATTCACTTCATAATCCCTTTTCAAGCGGTCGATTCTATGTTATAATTTTATAAGGAAATACCGCGCAATTAAGGTGGTCAGCTGGTTTGAAGGTTTACTGGCGGTAAATCAAAAAATCTGCAAGAGATGACTGGCGGAAAAGGCACCGCCAGATGTGCCGCCGTATTGTGCGGTAGTTCCATAAACAATAATGCTACATGCGCTGCGGAGGCATGCTTTATGGAAGACAACAGAATACACGGCGAATATGACAGGTACCTGACGCCCCTGGATGTCTGGGCCATCGCCTTTGGCTGCACCATCGGCTGGGGCGCGTTCATGATGCCTGGGTCTACCTTCCTGCCCGTGGCCGGGCCCCTGGGCACGACCATCGCCATGGCCATCAGCGTGGCCATCATGCTGGTCATCGGCGCGAATTTCTTCTTCCTTATGCGCAACAGGCCGGGCACCGGCGGCGTTTACGCCTACACGAAGGCGGCCTTCGGCAGGGAGCACGCGTTCCTGTGCGCTTGGTTTTTATCCCTGTCCTACCTGACGGTCCTGTTCATGAACGCCACATCGCTGTTCCTGGTAATCCGCATGGTGTTCGGCAGGCGGCTCCAGTATGGCTATTACTACTACAACATCGCCGGCAACCACATTTTCATGGGCGAGGTCGGCGCGTCCATCGTCGCGCTGGCCAGCGTCGGGCTGCTGTTCATCAACGCGAAGCCCCTGCTGCAGAAGCTGCAGACCATACTGGCCATCGTCCTGCTGGTGTGCGTGATATTTATCGCGGCGATATGCCTGCCCCACATGGCACCGGGTACCCTCAGAGGCGCCTTCGGCATCCGTGGCGGCAGCCCCGCCTTCGGCGTGTTTTCCATCGTCATGCTGGCTCCGTGGGCCTTCGTGGGCTTCGAGGTCATTTCGCTGGAGACGGCCCACTTCGATTTTAAGGTCCATCGGTCGCGCTGGATCATCATCGCCTCGATCGTGCTGAGCGGCCTCGTCTACGTCGCCCTGACCCTCGTAGGCGTCAGCTCGGTGCCGGACGGCTACGCCACCTGGCAGGCCTACATCGCAGACCTGGGACAGCTGGACGGGGTCCTGGCCGTGCCCACTTTCAATGCCGCAAATTCGATCATGGGCACCGCCGGCCTGCTGGTCATGGCCATCGCCGCCCTGGCCGCCATACTGACAGGCATGATCGCCGCCTACCGCGCCACGACCCGCGTGCTGTCGACGATGGCGGAGGACCGCATTCTCTCCGAGCGCTTTTCAAGGACCACCTACAGCATACTGTTCATCATGGTGGTGTCCATACTGATCTCCATATTCGGGCGCAACGCGCTGCAGTGCTTCATGGAGCTGACCTCGCTGGGCGCGGTCATCGGCTTCGCCTACACCTCTGCGGCTACATGGAAGATCGCCCGGAGCCATAACAACCGAAGGTTCGCCGTGCTGGGGGCGCTGGGAACGGTCATCTCCGTGGGCTTCATACTGGTGCAGCTGATTCCCGGCCTTACGGTGCTGGAAACCATGGGGGCCGACGCCTTCCTGCTGCTGACCATCTGGTGCATGCTGGGCTTCATGTTCTACCTGCGCACCGTGGCCCGCTCCAGCGCGGCGGCTTACATGGGCTCGCCGACCGCCGGGGTGTGGCTGTTCGCGCTGCTGCTGTACTCGGCGCTGCTGTGGATGGGCAAGCGCCTGATGGCCGCGGACAGCCTTCAGGCCGTCCGCGAAACGCTACGGCTGGAGGGCCCGATCATGCTCGCGGTGGTCTTTATCGGGTTCGTCGTATCGATGTCGCTGCAACGCACGGTGCGCAGGAAGCACGACGCGATGGTCGCGAAGCACGGCAAAGTCACCAAAACCTCAAACCCGGACGATCAGACATGATCGCCCGGATTCATTCAGGAAATACCGCATGATCGCGCGGTATTTCCTTTATTTTGCCAACATACATTCGAAGCGCACCCGGCCCTCCGGGGTCTGGCGGACCCGTATGCTGCCGCCGTGCTTCTCGGCGATGGCCCGCGCCACCGACAGGCCGATGCCGTAGCCGCCGCTCTCGCGGCTGCGGGAGGCATCCGCCCGGTAGAAGCGATCGAACAGGTGGCGCAGGGTCTCGTCGGACATGGGCTGCTGGGCGGCATTGTCCGTGGCCAGCATGATGCCCTTCCGGCTGCGGGCCAGGGTCACGACGATGGTATCGCCCTCCGGAGCGTACTTCACGGCATTATCACACAATATCGACACCAGTCGGCCCAGCATCGCCCCGTCGCCGGTCACATGTACGCTGTCCTCCACATCAACATTCAGCGTCTTGCCGGCGAATTCCGCCATCCCCACGAAGGGCTCGGCACTTTCGACCACCAGCTTTGACAGGTCCACATCCACCTTTTGCAGCTTCGCGTCCTCCTCGTCCAGGCGGGACAGGTAGATCAGCTCGCCCACCAACCCACGCAGGTTGGCCACCTGCTTTTGCGTACTGCGAATCCATTCGTTTTCCCCCGTCTCCAGGGTCAGCACGTCCATGTTGGCCGAAATCACCGTCAACGGCGTCTTCAGCTCATGCCCTGCGTCAGTGATAAACTGTTTCTGCTGGATGGCGCTCTCCACCAGGGGACGTATGGCTCTCGAACTGAACAGGCCCACCAGCAGCCACGCCAACAGCACGCACCCTCCGCAGGCCACCGCCGAGATCAGCGCCAGTCGGCGCACGCGGGTCAGCTTGGTTTCGCAGTTCAGAAACAGGGCCACGCGCTTGCCCGACTGTCCGTCGACCTTGAAAAGGTAATCCCCCCAAAAGCCGGAGGTTCGTTCCCCGGCGAGGGCCTTGGTCGCCAATTCGACGAGGCTGTCGGCGTCCTCCTCCGAGACGTGGGTGGCGTCCTCCAGCGCGCAGGTGCCGTCATCGCCCACCGTCACGGAGAAAAAGCGGGACTCATACGCCATGTTGCGCAGGTGCCGGGAAGGGTTGCCCCTGCGCACCGGCAAATCGCCCCTCGGGCCCGGGCCCATGTTGCCCTTCTGTGCCTGCATCTCCTCCAGGTAGCCCAGCGTCTCGTAGAGCTCCGAGCGCACGTTTACCCAGTTGGCCCCGTTGATGATCGCCGCAACCAGCACCATCGCCAGCGCCAGCACGCCGATGGCGATGCGCATAAAGCGCCTGCGTATGCCCCGTATCATACTATTGTGCCTCCAACGAATAGCCGACGCCCCGGGTGGCCTTGATGTCCACGCGGGAGCCCAGCTGCTTCAGCTTTTTGCGCAGCTGGGAAATGTTGACCCATACCACGTTGACCTCGGATTCGCTATCCCAGCCCCAGACCTTTTCCATGATCTGGTCGATGCTGTGCACCACCTTGGGGCGCTCCACCAGCATCTCCATCAGCTGGAAGGCCTTGTTGCTCAGCCGCTCCTCCTGGCCGCCGCAGCGCAGGATCATGCCGGCCCGATCCAGTTCTATATCGGCAAAGCGCAACACATCGGGGGCGTAGTCCGCCTTTCGGCGCAGCATGGCCCGCACCCGTGCCAGCAGCTCGCTGGTGGCGAAGGGCTTGGCCAGGTAGTCGTCCGCCCCGGCGTCCAGCCCCGTCACCCGGTCCTCCACCGCGTCCCGGGCCGTCAGCATCAGGCAGGGCGCGGCGTTGCCCCGGCCCCGCAGCTTTTCCAGCACCTGCACCCCGCTGAGGCCAGGCATCATCCAGTCCAGGATCAACCCGTCATAGGCTCCGCTCTGGGCATAGTCCACCGCGTCCAGGCCGTTGTCCACCACGTCGACGGAATAGCCGGAGTGCTCCAGCAGGGCCTTCACCGCCCTGGAAAGGTCCCGGTCGTCCTCGGCAAAGAGTATGCGCATTGTCATCATCCTTTGATTTGTTGGCATTGGCTGATATATCCTGATTTGTCGTACAGAAACCGGCGGAAACCCGTCGGGGTTTCCACCGTTTCTCATGTATTCGCGTTGAATCAGATGCCGCCGTCGGCGTCCATCTGGGGCACGGCCTGCATGTCGGGCTGGGCGGACATACCGTTGGGGGTACCGGGCGCCATCTGGCCGCCGAAGCCGCCATTCATGCGGCCACCCTTGCCGCCGCGACCGCCGAAGCCGTTGCCGTCCATGCGGCCGCCCTTGCCGCCGCGACCGCCGAAGCCGTTGCCGTTCTGGAACTGATAGCCGCAGCTGGGGCAGGTGCCGTTGCGCATGGACTGGCGCTCCTTGTAGTAGTTCATGATCAGGTCGGCCTGCGCCTGGGTGAGCTTGCCGGCGGCCACATAGCCGTCCAGCTCGTCCTGGAGCGCCTGTTCATGGGCGGATTCCTTGGCCGCCTGATAGGCCAGCAGGGCCTCCTGAAGGGCGGTATTGTCCTGGGTCGGCTGGGTGCTGTCGGCAGGCGCCTGGGCGTCATCGGGGGCCGGGGCCGCTTCCGGGGCCTGAAGGTCGCTGGCCGCAGGCAGCTCGGGCGTCTGCGTGTCGTTCTCCGCCAGGGCCACCACGCCCAACACCAGAACCAGCGCCAGGGACAGCGCGATCATCATACCACTGAAATAATGCTTCATTGTAATTCATCTCCTTATCAATTATCGTCCTTTCCTTGGGACGCTTGCATTATCGCATGGGAACCTAATGCAAAGCTAAAGGAGATGTGAACAAAATAAATCTTTGGTTTGGCTGCCCGGAAGTCTCCCGCTACAGCTCTGACAGCGACAGCTTGCGGGCGATGAGTTCGGTCATGGCCCGCTGCACGGCGGCAGGGATACCCAGGACGTCGAGGCTCCGGGGCGGATCGTGCCGGGCCATGTAGTCGCGAACGGCGTGGATATAGCAGCGCTTCACGTCGGTGCCGTAGTTGAACTTGTTGATGCCCCGGCGGAAGGCCTCGACCAGCTGGTCCTCAGGGATGCCGCTGCCGCCGTGGAGCACCAGGGGCGTTTCGGTGGCGGCGTTTATCTCGTCCAGCCGCTCCAGGTCCAGCCTGGGTGTTTGCAGGTAGTCGCCGTGGGCGTTGCCGATGGCGACGGCCAGGGAGTCCACGCCTGTCTCCCGGCAGAACAGGGCCACGGCGTCGGGCTTGGTGAACAGGTCGGTCTTCTCTCCCCAGCGCTCGCTGGCCAGCCCCACGCTGCCCAGCTCCGACTCCACCGCCACGCCCCGGGCATGAGCATATTCCACCATGGCGCGGGTGCGGCGGATGTTGGTCTCCAGGTCGTCCCGGGAGGCGTCGAACATGATCGATGTAAAGCCGCACTCAATGGCCCAGCGGGCCTCCGCCTCGTCATAGCTGTGGTCCAGGTGCAGGCCGACGCGGGCGTCGGTGTGTTCGGCCATGAACTTCACCATCGCCGCGAACTCGCCGAAGCCGTTCAGGCTGTACTTCGTCACATACTCCGGCAGCAGCATGATAATGACGGGCTTGCCGGTCTGCTCCGCGGCGTTGACGACGGCCCGTGCCTCGTTGTAATCGATGCACACAAACGCGAGCACCGCAGCATTCTTCGCGCTGGCCTCCCGCACCAGATCGATGGCATTGACCAGGGGCATGGAATCCCTCCCTGCGTAATTGAATTGAACACACGGCAGGGGCGGCTGATGTGTCGCCCCTGCCGTGTAATAAACGGGACTTACCTGCGGCGCTTGGCCATCTTCTCCAAAAAGTCCGGTCCGTAACCGTACTTTTCCACCACAAAGTCCAGGTCTTTGTCGCCGCGGCCGGACAGGTTCACCAGGATCGAGCCGGTCAGCCCCCGACGGGCCACGCGGATGGCGTAGGCCAGGGCGTGGGAGCTCTCGATGGCGGGGATGATGCCCTCGTGCCGGGACAGCAGGAACAGGGCCTCGATGGCCTCGTCGTCGTCCACAGTGGCGTATTTAACGCGCTCCATGTCGTGCAGCAGCGCGTGCTCCGGGCCGGCGGCGGGGTAGTCCAGGCCGCTGGCATTGGAATAGACCGGCGCCGGGTTGCCGTCGGCATCGGAGAGCATGATGCTCTTGAAGCCGTGCATGATGCCCTCGCTGCCGTAGGTGATGGACGCCGCGTGATCGCCCAGCTCGGGCCCGCGGCCCAGGGGCTCCACGCCCACCAGCTCCACCGGGTCGGCCAGGAAGGGCGTAAACATGCCAATGGAGTTGGAGCCGCCGCCCACGCAAGCCACCACCTGGTCCGGCAGGTGGCCCGTCTGCTCGACGAACTGACTGCGGGCCTCCTCGCCGATGCAGAACTGGAAATCCCGCACCATCAGCGGGAAGGGATGGGGACCGGCGGCGGTGCCGATGCAGTACACCGCGTCCTTATACTCCCTGGCATAGGCCATGAAGGCGGCGTCCACGGCCTCCTTCAGCGTCTTCAGGCCGAAGCTGACCGGCACCACATTCGCGCCCAGCAGCTTCATGCGGGTGACGTTGGGGGCCTGCTTGGCGATGTCCACCTCGCCCATGTAGATGTCACATTCCATGCCGAAGTAGGCCGCGGCGGTGGCCAGGGCCACGCCGTGCTGGCCCGCGCCGGTCTCGGCGATCAGCTTCTTCTTGCCCATGTACTTGGCAAGCAAGCCCTCGCCCATGCAGTGGTTCAGCTTGTGGGCGCCGGTGTGGTTCAGGTCCTCGCGCTTGAGGTAGATCTGCGTCCTCCCCAGCAGGTTGGAAAGGTTCTGGCAGTGGTAGACAGGCGTGGGTCGCCCCTGGAAATCCCTTCGGATGCGCCGCAGCTCGGCAATGAATTGGGCCGACTGGGCGATGGTGTTGTAGGCCTCGGCGTATTCGTTGAAGGCCTTGATCAGCTCCGGGTCCTCCAGGTAATTGCCGCCGTATTTCCCGAAATAGCCGCTCGTCGACGGGTACTCCTTCAGGTAGTTGTCAAAATCCCTGTACTTGTTCAAGCGGTCGGTCCCCTTTCTGTATTGCGTGAATCCTCGTTGCCTATTTGCCATCCACCGTGATGGTCACGGTTTTGGTTTCGCGCACGCCCCTGTAGATCTCGAAGCGCAGGGTGGCGCGGTAGGTTTCGCCGGCCTCCGGCGGCGTGGCGAAGACCAGGGTCAGCGTCTTGTCGCCGTCGCAGGCATAGCCGCAGACACAGTCCTCGGTCCGTGACTTGGGATAGTAGAAGGACGGGCACTTGACCTCCAGCCAGCCCTCGACGGTGGCGTCCACCTGGGTCAGCCGCCAGTAATAGTTGCTGTTGACCGTCAGGGTGCCGGGGTTGTCCACATCCAGCGCCAGCGTGCCTGCCTCCAGCGCGTTGGCATTGCCGTACTTCACCGTAAACGCCAGCTCGGGCTCCTCGTAATCCTTGCCAGTGTGGTTTTTGTATATCCGCTTGCCCTTCTCGTAGCGGGTACCGGGCCAGGAGTTGGAATAGCGCTGGCTCGGCCGCTCGTAGCGCATCACGGTCCACTCCGCCGCCTCATACAGCGTCTTGGTGGCCTTGAGGGTCTTCATGTCCAGCTCCTGGCGCATGAAGGCCATCTGGGTATCGAAGTCCCACACCAGCTTCTCGCCACCCCGGGAGACGGCAAGGTTCATAAGCGCGGCCTTGCGGCCCGAGGACGTCCACTGGCACAGGCCGAAGCCCACGGCGTCCCTGGTATCGTAGAGGTACTTGCCCCGGTCGTCCGGGCCGCCGATGCCCTGGGCGTTGTAGGGGCTGAAGGAGCTCTCGGCCTGTATGCTGCTCATCAGGCCCGCGGCCTGGAAGTCCTGGAGTCCCCACTTGTCGGTCAGTATCGTCCATATCTCCTTCTCGAAGTTGATCTTGTCCTTCGGGTAGTTGACGGACGTATACCACGGCGGCGCCTTTTCCGGTTCCTTTGTGGGCGTCGGGGTCGGGGTGGGCTCGGGCTTTTTCGCGGGGTCCACTGTGGGCGTTTCCAGGTCCAGCGAGAGGTCCCCAAGGTCCAGCGAAAGGTCGCCCGCTTCCATCGGATCGACGACAACATCGTCCTCCGTCTCGATGACCACCTCTGTGGACTCCGCCATGGCGGCAAATCCCGCGAACCCCGCCGACGGCGTCAGCAGGACCGCAAGGCCCAGCGCCGCCGCAGGCAAGCGTAAATGATGTTTCATGTGTATTCTCCCAATGGTTGCTTATTGTATCCTTGTCGATGTCCCGCAGGCGCGCCGCACCGGCTTACCTGTCCAGTGGCTTCGCCGCGTCAGCGGGCTCCTCGGTCACCTCGGGGACGTCCTCGCCTTCGACCACCACGTTCTCCCCTTCGTCACCAAAGGCGTCCACGCCCGATTTCAGCAGGTCGCGCATCTGGTGGCCAAAGCTGTTGCGCAGGTCTGCGTTCTCGCCGGAGAACAGCGCCGCGCCGGTGCGGGTAGCCACGTTGCCCAGGGCGTCCATCAGAACCTTGATCTGGTTCAGATAGTAGTTGTAGCTCTCGCCGAAGGTCTTGACCGTGTTGGCGACGTAATCCTGATTGGCCTGCCGATTGTCGCGAATCTCATTTTCCAGGTTGTGGCGCTGCAACGCCTGATCCCGGGCAAACCGCTGTTCCTCTTCCTCCTTGAACTCGTCGAACTCCCGGTTTTTGCGGGTGTAGAGGTCCTTCAGGCCCTCGAACTCCGCCCGGGAAGCCTTGGCCGCTTCCTTGGCCTGCTCAAGGTCGAAGTCATTCAGCTGGGCCTCCATCTCGGCAATGCGGCTCCTGGCGCTGTCAAGCTGCTGGGACAGATCGGCATTCTCGCTCTCCCGCCTGCTCAGGCTTTCCGTAAGCTCCTGAACCCTGGCCTCCAGTTCCTGTATTTTCTTGCTTCCGAACATGATTTGTCCTCCTTTGCCTCTATATATCTAACCATATTTTAATCTATACAGAGGCGAACGTCAAGCCCGCGACGCAAATTCGGGAGTAATTTCCTCACCGAAGCGTACAAGCCAAAGCGCAAGCAGTTCCGGCCCTCCCCATGGATGACCGGAACCGTTTGCGCAGGTATGTAGTACCCGAAGGCTACGGCATATAAGTGTGATCGATCCGCACAACCCTGCCGGATTGGATGGTCACGGTGGTGTTTTCCGGGTAGAATCCGGTGAACGTCGCGTTCTGTATGGCTTCGACGATGCCATCATATTCCGCCGATACGGGCGCGCTGTCGAGGTCGGCGGAATCGGTGAACACCGCCGTCTCGTCCACCAGCAGCGTGGTCATACCCAGTTCGGTGTAGGTGGGCAGGTCGTTGCTGCCGTTCGCTCGGTAGCTGCCGTCGTCCATTTTCCTGAAGTCCATGCCGTTGGGCTCGGTCAGGCCACCATTGATCGAAATGTAGCCGTCATCCTCCTCCACGGATTCCACGGTGATGGGCTTGCCTTCCACGACCACGGTGTCCGTGAAGTCCAGGTTTTCGATGTCGGAGGCGGCGTACAGGTCCATTGTATAGACGGTCACGGCGTTCATGTAGACGCCGGAGGCCAGGCGGGCCGTGTCACCCCGCTCAAAGGAGACGGGATAAACGCCGTCGGGCAGGTGGTTGACATCCAGGGAGACCGGGATGGGGACAATCGTGCGGCCTCCGTTGCTCTCGGCCTCCGACGCCTCTTCCGCTTCCCCGTCGCCAGCCACCTCGCTGGCGCTCACAATGTACTTGCTGGCCATGTAACCGGTATTGCCGCTGGTCGGATCCGACACCTGGAACCAACCGTCGCCCTCAGCCAGAACCCGCACCGGCGAGCCATTCATCAGGTGCAGTATCAGTGCGCCGGCCTGGGTAGGCTGGCGGCGCAGCGCCACGGTGCCCCGTTCGGTCCTGGTAACCACCTCGGCGTCATAGGGCGCGACGTCCCGCATGGTATCCAGTACCCGGTTGATCTCCTTGGTGGACTGCGTCGTGGTCTTCGGCACGGGGGTGGTTTTCTTCTTCTTGTCCTTGGAGGGCTTCGTGGTGCTCAGGTACTTGGCCTGGATCCAACCCAGCGTCTGGCCATCGCCGGCGGGGTCCTCCACCAGTATGGCGTACCACTTGCCGCTCTTCTTCTCGATCAGCACCTTCTCTCCCCTGGACAGCTTTCTGTACACCCTGGAGCTTGTATCCTTCTTTGCGTAGACCTTGACGCCGCTTTTGGTGGCGTAGAGGGTAAAGGCGTCAGCCACCGCGGGTGCCGTCAGGGCGACCAGCAGCGCGACAGCCAATATGACTGTAATGACTCTCTTCATCGTTCGTACCTCCGAATAGCCCCATATCAGTAGCTAACCACGTTGCTGTTCCACACGTCACCGGTCTTGTCAACCACAGCCATCGCGCAGAAGTTCAGCCTGCCTTCGCCCCAGCCCGCCGCCACAGTGAAGCTGCCGGAAGTGCTGTTGGCCCGGTTGGCCTTCAGCGTAACGCCATCGATGGCCACGGTGATGGTATTCTGCCTGAAATCGGGCGCGTCGCCATAGCTGAGCAGCAGCGCGTTGAACGTGCAGGTCCCGCTGCCCAGGTTGGTCAGGGTCCAGTTGTAGGTGACCAGGTCGCCGTCGGCCTCCGCGCCTTCGACAGGCGTCACGGTCAGCGCCAGGTCCACGGGCGAGCTGGCGTCGCCCTCGCCCTTCCAGTTCTCCGGGCTGCGGGCAGCCATCCAGCCGTTCACCAGGGCGTCCACCTGGCCGGGCCACAGGCTGCCGGGCTGGAAGTCGACGCCGTGGTCGGCGGCAAAATCTGCATAGGCAAGGTCCAGCTTCGCGCCGTAGATGCCGTCGTAGGCACCGGGATTGTAGCCCAGTTCGCCCAGCATCTTCTGGATGGCGCGCACATCCTCACCCCTGCCCTTGCGCTCGATGACGCCGGCCTCAATGGTCTCACGCTGCTCAAGGCCGCAGTCCTTGCACACACGCACCCGCTCGCCGTTGGAGGTGCGGGTCAGCGGCTTATCGAGGGTCCAGGGACCGAAATCGTGGTTCAGGCGCTTGATGGTCTGGGGCCAGGCCACGCCGTCGGGGTTGAGGTTCTGATCCTTTTGGAACTGCATGATAGCCTTCTCCATGCCGCCGCCGAAGATGCCGTCCACGCCCTTTGCGGTCAGGTAGCCCTGGTCGGCCAGCTGCTGCTGAACCTGGCGCACGTCGTCGCCCCGGTCGCCCCGGCGCAGCGTGCCCTTGGGATCGTAGGACACATCGGGCTCGGTGTGGCCGCAGACCAGGCACACCTTGTGGCGGATGCCGGAAGAATGGTCGGTGGCTCTCTCGGTGACCTTCCACCTGTAATCGTGGGGCAGCATTTCAATCGCCTTCTCCTGCACATGGCCGCAGCTCTGGCAGGTGCGGTGGCGCATACCCTCTTCGGTGCAGGAAGCCTCCTTATCCACGACCCACTCGCCGTAATCGTGGGGCAGCTTGTCCATCACCTGCGTCTCCTTGTGGCCGCAGATCTTGCAGGTGCGGACCCGCTGGCCCTCCTTGGTGCAGGTAGGCTCCCTGGTGATCTTCCACTTGCCATAGGTGTGGCCCGTCTTGGGCATCACCTCGTCGTCCAGTATGCCGCACTTGACGCACTGGCGCTGGCGATAGCCGGTCTCGGTGCAGGTGGGCTCGTCAATGACGACCCACTTGCCCCACTTGTGATTGCAGGGCGCGTTCTCGTCCAGGTACTTGCTGAGCATAAACCCGGTCTTCTTCTTGCCCTTGACCTTGATGGAGACCTCGTTCCACTTGCCCTGCATGTCCACGACATCCAGTACGGTCACCTTGTCGCCCTTGCTGAGCCTGGCAATCACCTTGGAATCGGTATCCCAATCGGCGTAGACCTTCGCGCCGTCCTTGTTGACATACTCCGCGAAAGCACACGCTCCCAGCGCCACCGCCAGCGCGACAACCAGGAGCATCAATGCAATTTTCTTCATGATCCATTCCTCCTGTGGGTGGTCAACAGTCGCCCGATGAGCGCACTGTCGCTTTATTCCGCGGCGCCATCCGCTTCGATGACGTCGGCGCCGTCGCCCGGCTGATCTGCTTCAAATTCCGCCGCCCCTTCGTCGACGGCCGCTTCAATCACATCAGGGCTGTCCTGCTGCGCTTCGAAGGCTCCTTCCCCAGCCTCGTCCGCCATCGTGCCTTCCCCGTCAAGGGGCTCAGCCGCGGCCTCCACGGCCAGCGTATTGATGATGGCTTTGGCCTCGGCATCGGCGTTCTCGCCGTCCAGCCAGAAGCACACCTCAACGTATTCGTAGCCGCCATCCAGTATGTAGGTGAGGGTGTTGAATTCGGCATCCTGGTACGCTTCGACGGTGCGATACCATGCTGCGGGCACGCCGTTGATCTCGCCATCGGTCACCAGCTCGCTGACGCTGTTATAACCACTGATCTCCTCCTCGGTATAGATCGCAAGATCGTTGGGATAGCCGTCCTTGTTGAACTGGTACACGTCGAAGTCCAGAAGGGTGTCGTTGCTGTAGTAATAGCCCACCTGATCGTCCTCGATGTCCTCCTGGGTCATCTCGCCCTCCACAAAGCCGACGGGCACGACGATGGTAAACGGCGAGGTACCCAGCCGCAGCGCCTTGGTGGAGGCGTCCATTCCGTCATCCGCCACGGCATCAGCCTGTGCCCCTTCGGGTTCGGCGTCTTCCGCTTCGGTTTCGTCCGCTCCGGCCTCGTCCGCCTCCATCCACAGGGACTGGAGAATCGCGTCGGCCTCCGCGCCGGCGGTCAGGCCGTCCAGCCAGAATACGATCTCAACGTATTCATCGCCGGCGTCCATCGCGCAGGTGAGCGTCTCGTAGTCGACGCCGTCGTAGGCTTCCACGGCGCGGTACCAGCCCACCGGGATGTCGTTGACCATCGCCTGTGTGTCCATCGCGCTGGCATTGTATTTCTCGGCCTCCTGGGCTACGTAATCCGCCAAGTCCCCCGGCAGGCCCTCCTTGCTGAACTGGTACACGTCGAAGTCCAGCAGCGTCTCGTCGCTGACCCAGTAGGCCACCTGATCGTCGGCCACATCCTCGCTGGTCAAGCCGCCCTCGCGGAAGCTGGCGCTGCAAAACACATAGAAGGGAGAGCTGCCCAGCCGGACCGGAGCCACGTTGTCGTAGGCCAGGGTGTTGATCATGCCCTGCACCACGGTCTCGGCGTCCTCCCCGTCCAGCCAGAAGGTCACCTCGACATAGCCATCGCCGTTGTCCAGCACATAGGTAACGGTCTGGTAGTCCACGCCGTCGTAGGTCTCCACCGTGTGGAACCAGCCCACCGGGATGTCGTTGATCTCGCCGTCCGTGACGATCTCATCGGCGTTGCTGTGGGCGCTTACCGCCCGGGCCACGTATTCCTCCAAGGGCAGCGGCTCGTCCCCGACGCCGATCTGGTAGACGTCGAAATCCACCGCCAGCTCATCGCTGTACAGGTAAGCCACCTGTCCCTCAGCCACATCCGCCTCGGTCACTCGCCCGTATGTAAAACTGCTGTCGATATCAATGGTATAGATCGAGCTGCCCAGCCGCAGCCTGCGGGTGGACTGCGGGTCGTCCGCCTCGCCCAGGGCGAAGGGAAGCGCCGCCAGCAAGAGCGTCAGGCAGAGCGTAAGGCAAATAAACTTCGTCTTCTTCATTCTTGTTCGCTCCTTTCCAAGTAGTGGTGTATATCCATTCTGATTATAACACAAATCCAACATCATGTTACATGCCTTTCGGGTATATAAGAATTTTTTACGCCTTGGCTTTATTGCAGACACACTTTTGCCGCATGCGCCGCCAGCCCTGCCATTCCGATCAAACGAAAGAGGAAGCTTCCCCAGCGGAAAGCTCCCCCTCTATTCTGCTTCAACGTCAGATCAGATCCGGGTAATGTTCTTCAGCTGATCGATCTGCACAAAGGCATACAGGCCGCGCTCGCCCAGGGTCTGAACCAGCGCCCAGTCGCCCTTGACCTTGCAGATCTGAACGATACCCTTCTTCTTCAGCGTGTAGCTGTTGCTATCGGTGGTGGCACGCTGGTACACCGTGGTGCCCTTACCCAGAGCAGCCACGAAATCTCCCAGCTTGCTGACGTTCAGCAGGGTGGAGCCGTTGGTGTAGAACACCTGGCCGTTGATATAGACGTCGGTATAGGAATCGTTGGAGCGCACCACCAGCGCCGTGTAGGCGGGAATGGTGCCCACATATGTCGTCATCGTGGAATCGGCATACAGCTTCGTCGCCTTGACGGTGATGTCACCGTGGCTGGCCATGGCCGTGGCGCAGAACATGCTCAGAAGCAGCGCGACTGCCAAAATCGTAATAACCGTCTTTTTCATTTGTTTATCCTCCCTGCCTCGTGCTATGAATGTATTAAAATTATAGCACCCGAAAAAGAGGGGAGGCAATAAATCTCTCAATTCTACATAATATTTCTATACTTCCGATATATTTACAAATTTTGTAAATATCGGCGTCGAATTCATGCCTTTTTGTGCCGTTGTTGGACAAAATTATGACCCGTTTCCCCATTTTCCTTCAAAATTCACGCCTCCCCCTGCGACATTTTGAAACAATTTTCTGGGCAAGGGAGAGATAAATGTTGATTTGGCGGGCAGAGACGCGGCAGCTCAAAGCCTTCCCCAGCGACCATAGGGAGCGGTTCAGGGGAAGGTGGCCGAGCAGGCAGCTTGCTGCCGTCAGCGAGGTCGGATGAGGTCGGTCTCCCTGCGGTAACGACGATTTACGTGGTTTCTTTCGGGAGGACGACCTCATCCGTCTTTCAGCGGTGCCGCGCCTCAAATCTTTGATTTGAGCCGTGGCAATTTCGCCTTCGGCGAAACCGGCAAGCCCAAGGGCTTGCCGCCTTGGAACAATGCAAGCATTTTCCGGGAAATCCACCTCCCACGGGCCTGCCGGCCCCATCTCGCTGAAAACAGTCCACTGGACTGTTTTCCGGGCGCTCGATGCCCCTGAACCGGCAGCTTTGCTGCCTGGGGAAGGCTTTGGGCTGCCGCAACAGCTCGACAAATCAGAATTTTCTCTTTGGCAGCCCAATTTGTTACAACACCGGACATAAATTGTATACGCAGACCTGTATATTCACTGTATGGGCTATGCAGAAATCCACACTGTCCACACAGTTATCCACAGAAATTGGGGAAAAAACCCCGGTTTTATCGGGTTATTTTGGGTTTTTCCACATCCGAATCATCTATGTATATATTTTATCCACAGACTACGGTCTGTATATGTCACATTTCTACCCTATTCAGGGCTTATTTATGGCTATTTGCTCCTTTGCGCTTCAGTTTTACGTCATATTTACCGGTTTTGACCCCATATCCTTCCAGTTTAACCCATCTGTAATCATTGCTTTTTTATTCGTTTATTGCATATCTATTGCATATCTGTGACAAATCCATGTTTTCTCCTACTACACTATATCTGGTTGGTATTTTGGCAGCCAGTCAGAAGGTTGTTGTATTTTATAGGATTGAACTATTCGCTGCAATCTGATATACTCAATGAAAGGGACGCGCGTCGGCGCGCCTCCGGCATCACACAATTCAACCGTCAAAGGAGGAGGCCACCTTGATACAAGTCATCGACTGGACCACCATTACGAATTTTGTCACCGAAGTATTCGCCAAGTACGGCGTTCCGGAGGCGGACGCGGCCATCTGCGCCGATGTGCTGCTGGAGAGCGACCGCCGGGGCATTGAATCCCACGGCTGCAACCGCTTCAAGCCCATTTACCTGGACCGCATCAAATCCGGCGTCCAGAAGCCCGTGACGCACTATGAGATCCTGAAGGAAACCTCCACCACCGCAGTGGTGGACGGCCACGACGGCATGGGCCAGGTGATCGGCTACCGGTCCATGGAGCTGGCCATCAAAAAGGCCAAGGAATACGGCATGGGCATGGTGGTGGCCCGCAACAGCTGCCACTACGGCATCGCGGGCTACTATACTTCCATGGCCACGAAGGCCGGCTGCATTGGCATGACCGGCACCAACGCTCGCCCCTCCGTGGCGCCCACTTGGGGCACCGAGGGCATGTTCGGCACTAACCCCTTCACCCTGGGCGTGCCCACCGACGAGCCCTTCGACTTCAACTTCGACTGCGCCACCTCCATCACCCAGAACGGCAAGTTTGAATACTATGAGCGCATCGGCCACGACGTGGTGCCCGGCACCGTGATCGGCGAAGACGGCGAGCCTGTCACTGGCGGCGGCGGTGAGGCGCTGAAGCGCATCCGCAACAACACCGCGGCGCTGGTGACCGTGGGCGGCATCGGCGAGCTGCTGGGTGGCTACAAGGGCTACGGCTTCGCCATGTTCGTGGAATTCCTGTCCTCCGTGCTCAGCGACGGTTACTACGGCAAGCAGCTGAACGGCGTGGACGAAAACGGCGAAAAGTGCGCGCCCCGGCTGGGCCACTTCTTCATCGCCATCGACACCGACCACTTCATGGGCGAAGCCCTGTGCCGCAAGAAGGCCGGCGACATCATCCGCGAGGTGCGCGCCTCCCGGAAAATGCCCGGTGCTGAGCGCATCTGGACCGCCGGTGAGAAGGAGTACGAGATTCGCCTGGCCCGCAAGGACGGCGTGCCCATCAACGACTCCGTGCAGGGCGAGCTGAATCAGCTGCGCAAGGAAACCGGCCTGGAGGGCAAGTACCGCTTCCCGTGGGATTGAGCGCACGAAAGTGGAACGAGGGGACGATTCCCTATTCCATAATTTGGAATAGGGAATCGTCCCCTCGTTTTATTTCGTTGCTTGTCCCAGCGCGATCGCCACGCACTGTCTTATATCCGAAATCTGATACTCCGTGTGGACGCCCTCGGGCAGTGTCTTTCCCGCCGGATTGAACCAGCAGGCATCGATGCCAGCGTTGTTCGCGCCGCGGATGTCGCTGTTGACGCCGTCGCCCACCATCAGCGCGTCCCGGGGCTTCACCCCCAGGCGTTCGAGGGCGATGGTGAAGATGCCGGGGCGGGGCTTGGAAACGCCCACCGCCTCGGAGATCACCACCTCCGTCACATAATCCTTCAGCGGCGACAGGGCCATGCGGCTGCGCTGTATATCCGTGATGCCGTTGGTCACGATGGCCACCGGCAGCCTTTGGGCAATCTGCCGAACCGTTTCAAGGGCGTGGGGCATCAGTATGCTCTGCTGCCCCAGCAGCGTAACGAAGCGCTCCGCGGCCCAGCGCGGGTCCCCCTGCACCGGATAGCGGTCGAAGAAGCGCACGAAGCGGGCCACCTTCAGCTGGCTCTGTGTCAGCAGCCCTGCCTCCAGCTCCGCCCAGCACTTCAGGTTGACGGCCTCGTACTGGTCGTAACGGTCGGGGTCATAATAGCCCAGCTCGTCCATCAGCTGGTTCACGGCGTTGTGGTTGCCAGTCTGAAAGTCCAGCAGCGTGTCGTCCACGTCGAAGAGTATTGCCTTGTAGCGCATGGCAGATCCTTTCAAATTCTGATTTGTCGCAAAGCGGCAAATCAGAATTTCACAGTATCTTCCCCAAAAATTCCTTCAACCGGGCGTTTTCGGGGTGCTCAAATACCTTCTCGGGGGTACCCTCCTCGATGATGCGGCCGCCATCCATGAAGATCACCCGATCCCCCACCTCGCGGGCGAAGCCCATCTCGTGGGTGACCACAACCATGGTCATGCCCTCCCGGGCCAGCTGCTTCATCACGTCCAGCACCTCGCCCACCATCTCAGGGTCCAGGGCGGAGGTGGGCTCGTCGAACAGCATCACATCGGGCTCCATGCACAGCGCCCGCACGATGGCAATGCGCTGCTTCTGACCGCCGGACAGCTGGTTGGGATAGGCCTCGGCACGATCCAGCAGGCCCACGCGCTCCAGCAGCTGCTTGGCCATGGCCTCGGCGGCCTCCTTGGTCTTCTTGTGAAGGGTCACCGGGGCGACGGTCATGTTCTTCAGCACCGTCATGTTGGGGAACAGGTTGAAGTGCTGGAACACCATGCCCATCTTCTGGCGGTGACGGTTGATGTTCACCTTTGGGTCGGTGATGTCCACGCCCTCAAAGGTGATCGTACCCGAGGTGGGCAACTCCAGCAGGTTCAGGCAGCGCAGGAAGGTGGACTTGCCGGAGCCCGAGGGCCCAATGACCACCACAACCTCGCCCTTGCGGATCTCGGCGTTCACGCCGTTGAGCGCGTGGATGCTCCCGCCAAATTGCTTTTCCAGGTTTTCCACGCGAATCAGCACGTCAGTGGTCACTGTTTCTCAGCCTCCTCTCCACCCGGCCCACGACCCAGGTCAGGAACATTACCAGCACCAGATAGATCAGCGCCACGGCGATCAGCGGCATGAAGGGCGAATAGGTGCGCCCGCGGATGGTGTCGCCGGCCTTGGTCAGGTCCATCACCGCCACATAGCCCGCGACAGAAGTCTCCTTCAACAGGGCGATGAACTCGTTCATCAGCGAGGGCAACACATTCTTGAACACCTGGGGAATGATGATGTGCTGCATGGTCTGCAAATAGTTAAAGCCCAGGCTGCGACCGGCCTCGAACTGGCCGTTGTCGATGGCCATGATGCCGCCACGGATGATCTCCGCCACGTAGGCGCCGGAGTTCAGGCCGAAGGCCAGCCCCGCCACCACCAGCTTGTTGCGCACCGAGCTGAATATGACGAAGGCGAATATCATCAGCTGCACCACTACGGGGGTGCCGCGCAGCACCGTCAGGTAGACCTTGCAAAAGCCGTTGAAGAAGCCCAGCACCTTCCGCCCGAAGGTGGCCCGCGCGCCCTCGGCGGTCTTGTCATAGGTGGAGCGCACGGCGGCGATGACTATGCCGATCAACAGGCCGATGGCCAGCGCCAGCATCGTGATCTTCAGCGTATTGCCCAGGCCGTCCACCAGGAATTTCCAGCGCTTGCCCTGTATGAAGTTCAGGTCGAATTCCGCTTTTAGCTTTTCAAACCATGCCTGCAATTTTCCTTCCACTCCTCTGTTCCGTTGGGGTTGTGATGATTTCAGGGGTTACAGATTCCTCGACTGCGGCTGCGCCTACGCTCAGGATGACAGCGAAGCCCGTGTCATATTACAATCGCATCATACGCGCAAACAGGGCGGCGAAACGCCTCCCTGTTTGCGTTTATTCCCTCTGCCTGTATTATTCCGCGGGAATGAACTTATCAACGATGGCCTGAAGGGTGCCGTCCGCCATCAGCTCCTTCAACGCAGTGTTGAAGGTCTCATAGATTTCGGAATCCAGCGGGAAGGCCATGGCGTAATCCTCCTCGGTGTACGCAGAGGCCAGCAGCTTCAGCCCGTCGTTCTTGGCCACGAAGGCTTTGGCGGGCTCGTTGTCGATGACCACGCAGTCCACCTGGCCGCTGGTCAGCGCCAGCACGGCGTCGGCGCCGTTCTTGAAGCGCTGTACGTCGGCGGTGCCGGCAGTCTCGAACTCGTCGGAGATGTAGATGTCGCCGGTGGTGGATTCCTGCACGCCGATGGCGATGTGGCCGCCCTTGGCCTCGATCAGGGCGTAGATATCCTCGGCCTCGGTGTCCCCGGGCACGATGACGGCCTGGATGCCGGTGGCGTAGGTATCGGTGAACTGCACGCTCTGCTTGCGCTCCTCGGTGACGGTCATGCCGGCGGCAGAGAAGTCATAGGAGTGAGCGGCCAGCGCGGGGATGATCGCGCCGAAGTCGATGTCCACGACCTCCAGGTCGTAGCCGATCTTCTCGCAGATGGCCTTGGCGATCTCGATGTCGATGCCGGTGGGCTCGCCGGTCTCGTCGTCGTAGAACTCATAGGGCGGGAAGTTGACGTTGGTGGCCAGGGTCAGGGTGCCGTTCTCGGCCAGCGCCGCAAAGGCGGTCAGGGCAAACATGGCGACGATGACCAGTGCAATGAGCTTCTTCATGGTATGTACCTCCATTTTATCGCGGAGTGCTCTCCGTTTGAATTGCCCCGATTATACATCGCTATGCGTTAAAATGCAAGCTATATTCACGATAATTAACGCAATATGCACAGTTGATGTATATTTATACTTTTGAAAGAGTAGTTATGCAAAAATCATCGCAAAAGCCCCGAAGCCGGTTGCTTCGGGGCTTTGCGTATTCACGCTCACTTCAGCGTGATGATCACCCGGCGATAAGGCTCTTCGCCCTCGGAATGGGTGGTAACGTCGGGATCGTCCTGCAACGCGGAGTGCAGTATCCGGCGCTCGTAGGGGTTCATGGGCTCCAGCGCCACGCGGCGGCCGCTCTTCTTGGCCCGGCCCGCCATGCGGATGGCCAGCTTGCGCAGGGCCTCCTCGCGCTTGGCCCGATAGTTTTCGGTGTCGATGGAGACGCGCAGGTACTCCTCGCGGCCCCGGTTGATATTCAGGCTGGTCAGGTATTGCAGCGCGTCCAGGGTCTCGCCCCTGCGGCCGATCAACAGGCTCATGCCCTCGCCGGTCATCTGCATGCGCAGCTGCTCGGGGCTCTCCTGCAGGGCGATCTCAACGGGCACGCCCATGCGCTCGGTCAGGCCGGACAGGAAGGCGCTGGCCTTCTTCGCCTCGTCGGACTGTTCCTCCACAGGGGTGGGCACGAAGGGCTCGTGCTCAATGATCGGGGCGGGTGCCGGGGCTTCCGTCGCCTCGGCGGCGTTCTCCATGCCCTCGGCAGCTTCGGCACTCTTCGCACCGCCGCGGCGACGCCTGCGGTTGCGGCTCTTCTTCGGAGCTTCCTCCTCATCGGAGGCGGCTGGCCCCTCATCGACGGGCACGGCCTTTTCAACGGGCTTCTCTACCTTGGGCGCGGGCTTTTCCGCCTTGCGCTTGTCCTGCTTGGGCTTGCGGGTGTTGCCGGCGTCCAGTGAGAGCACCGGCATCTCGATCTCGAGGGCCGGGTCGTCGGCCTTTACCGTCAGGCGCACCTTGGCGGGTTTGCCGAACATGCCGAACAGCCCGGGGCTGCCCATTTCAACAACCTGAATATCGACGTCGTCAGAATCGCATCCCAGCTCGGCCAGGCCATTCCTGATGGCGTCCTTTACCGTCTTGCCACTGGCTTCAATGGATTTCAAGGCACGTTGCCTCCTTGCTTGAAAAAGTAATTCATTCGTCGGTACCCGGCTCGAGCGCGGCGGTCTTGGCGTCCTGGCGCTCAAACCAATAGTTCACGGCCAGCTGCTGCACGATCTGGATCACGTTCGCCGCCATCCAGTAGATGGAGAACGCGGCGTTGGACGTGGCGCAAATCCACACCGAAAACAGCGGGAAGAACCACTTCATCACCGGGCTGTTCATCGGGTTGGTCTGATCGGCCTGCTGGGCCTGCTGCAGCTCCTTCTGTTCCTTGGTCTGCTTGCCGTTCATGATCTTGGTCATGAAGAACTGGCTGCCGCCCGCCAACAGGGGCAGTATGAACAGGCCGTTGCCATACTGGAACAGGTTGGAGAAGGAATTGGGAATCGTCAGTGTGGTGTTGATGAACAGGAAATGGATGGTCTGCACAGAGAAGGCGCTCGCGGGGATCAGGTTCGAAGCCATCGCGGAATACTCGCTGGATTTCAGGAACTCCAGCGCCGTATTGATGTTCTCTGCCGTCAGTATGGCCGAGCCGTTGACCGGCTGGATCATGCGCAGGTTGCTGCCCACCGCGGGCAGTATGGTGGCAAAGAAGGAATCGGGCTGGAACACGTTTTTAATCCACAGCCAGCTGTAGCCTGCCGCCCTCAGGTCGGCGACCGTCAGCGACTTGCCGGTGTTCTTCATGTCCAGCAGCATCTGGATGGTATACTCGTTGCCCAGCGTGCGCATGGCCGAGAACATAATCCACAGGATCGGCAGGGAGATCAGCATCGGCAGGCAGCCTGCCGTGGGGCTGACGTGCTCCTTGCGGTACAGCTCCATGGTCTTTTGATTCAGCTTGTCCTTGTCGTTGGCGTACTTCTTCTGAAGCGCCTGCACCTTGGGCTGAATCTTGCTCATCGCCCGCATACTCTTCTTGCTCTTGATGTCCAGGGGCAGCAGGACCAGGCGGATCAACAGTGTGAACACGACGATTGACCAACCGTAGTTTCCCACCAGGTTGTTGATCCAGGTCAACAGATTGACAAAAAAGGCTGTCATTGTCTAACCTCCAAATTGATGATGTTGCTCCCCCGACGATGACCCGGCCGTCCCGTGGGTCAATTCACAGAAATGCCCCGCCGCGCATCTGGTTGGCTGCGGAGCATTTTCCAGGACCTCACCAAGCTCTCAGGGCACAGGGTCGTATCCGCCCTCATGGAACGGATGGCAACGCAATATTCGGCGCAGCGCCAGATACCCTCCCTTGGCGGCACCGTATTTTTCAACGGCCTCCATCGCATATTGCGAACAGGTCGGCGTAAACCGGCAGCACGCCGGGTGCAGCGGCGACAGATTCGCCCGGTAAAAGCGAATCAGCCAAAGCAGGACCCGCTTCGGCATACTGCGCAAGCGACGCATGGGTCTCCTCCTCTGCAAACGCCCTTTCAGGGCGTATCCCGAAGCAGCTTCGCACGTTCGAGCAGCTTCTGCATCTCGCGCGTTATGGCAGTGTGGGATTCGTTCACGATCGACGTGCGCGCGATGAACACATACCTGCCGCACTTCATGCGCGTGCGCAGGCGGCGCACATCCTCGCGCAGGCAACGGCGAATGCGATTGCGGGTCACGGCGTTGCCCACCTTGCCCGAAACCGAGAACCCGATCTTCAGGTCCCTCCCCTTCAGGTGGATCAGCACCAGGTTGCGGGAAGGCCAGGCCTTGCCCCGGCGATACACATACCGGTAATTCCGGTTGCTGCCCAATCGGTACTGGCGCCCGAAGCTTTCACTGCCCCGCGCGTCCCCGCGCATTGCCGCCATATCGCGTTATGCGGACAGAACCTTGCGGCCGCGGGCGCGACGGGCCTTCAGTACGTTGCGGCCGGCGCGGGTCTTCATGCGCGCGCGGAAACCATGAACCTTGCTTCTCTGACGCTTCTTGGGCTGATAAGTACGGACAGACATTTGGAACACTCCTTACAAATTATTATGTCGCATTCGCCCCGCGGCCCTCCCGTCTCCAGATCACGGAAAATCGCCTTGGCAGCGAACAATGCCAAAGTAACAGCCTTAACAGTATAAGAGATTTGCCCAGGGCTGTCAAGACCGGTTGTGTGAAATATCATTATTTGATCAAAAATGCAAGTCCATCATCCAAACCGGTGGGCATTTTGCCGCCGCCCGGGGCGACAAAAATTTTACCAAACATTCGCATAATACTTGCATTTCTCCCGGCGCCGTGCTATAATAGTTCATATCACTTTAAAATTTATCCCCGTTTTAACGGTTTGTTTCTCAATAACACCGTTCCAGCATGAAGGGAGGCGTCACCATTGCACACCCTCGATATCCTTCTTCGGGACACGGCCGATATACAGAGCTTCGCCAATCTCGTCAACAACTATCCGTTCACCATCGCCCTCAGGCAGGGTCGCGCCGTCACCGACGCAAAGTCCATACTCGGCATCTACAGCCTCGACCTGACCAAGCCCGTCACTGTGGAGGTGTATTCCAACCAGGCCTGGGAATTGCTCGAGGCACTTGAAAAGTATACCACCTGAGGACCGTCCCCTGACCGACGGGAGGTCGAAGCCCCATGCTCACATTTGGTCTGTTCGCCGCGATTTCCGCCGCCGGCTGGATCCTGCTGATCGTTGGCATCGCTATTCAGAGCTATCATACGCGCCGCCAGGAACAGGAGCGCACCCGCGCCACCGGCACCGTCGTGGCCCATGCCGACGGAACCGGCAGGGGCAGATACTGTATTCCCGTGCTCGAATTCATGGCGGACGGTCAAAAGGTCCGCCAGCGCTGCAAGGGGACATTTGAGCGGGAGCGGTACCCCGTCGGCCAGACCGTGGACATACTTTACGACGTCGACGATCCCACCCGCTTCCATCCGGACGCGGCTGTGGAGGTCAACCCGGGCCGGATTCTCGTGCTGGTCGGCGTGGCCTGGATCGCCTTCGCCGTGATACTCAGCGGCCTGCTGTCCGGGGTACTGGAGCGGCACCTGAACACAGGCAGGAATGTATTTCCCCTTTCCGACATGCCGGAAATCTCCACCGTAAAGGGCGATTCCCAGGGCAGCGCCGACGGCTTCCGATATTTGCTTTCCGATTTCAGCAACGCCCTGTTGAAGGGCTACAGCGGCAGCGAGCGCGACGTCTCCCTGCCGATGCTGATCGAAGGCCACCTCGTCACGGGCATGACACAGTCCGCCTTCTCGGGCAACCGGCGCATGACGCGGGTCCGGGTGCCCGGCACCATCCGCGCCCTGTCGAACGGGGCCTTTGCGGGCTGTATCGCCCTGCGGGAGGTAGTGCTGTCCGAAGGCGTGCAGGGCATCAACGCCATGGCATTCGCCATGTGCCCCTCTTTGAAAGATGTAACGATCCCCGCCAGTGTCACCACCATCGGCGCGGACGCCTTCCCCGAGGATTGCGCCGCCACCTTCCATGTCGCCGCGGACTCCGCCGCCGAGCGCTATTGCCGGGAGAGGGGATTCACCGTGGAAACTGAGGCATAACAGATAAAATCCTTCGCTTCACACAGGAAGGCACCGTCAAAATTAGAGTGTGTTTCTAAATGCAGGGAGATGCAATTTCGAGTGGATTTGGCTGCATTTCAAGGCGATTTTCCGCAGGCTTAGTGGGTTCCGCAGGCTTAGTGGGGCTAAGTCAAGGGAAATCAACGCGGAAATGCAGGCAAAGACGCCGAAATTGCGCTTCAGGCATTTTAGAAACACACTCTAGTCATCCTGAGCGAAACGAAGGATCTTTTTTTATTCCTTTATTTCCCTTCCGCCAGCGCGCACAGCCGGTCCACCAGCATACAGCCAACGGTGCCGATGGCCTCGGTGCCCAGGCAGTGGTGAACGCCCGCGTTGACCAGCAGCTTGCCCGAGGCAGGAAACTCGTCGTCGGCGTACCACAGGTTCAGCCGTAGCGGAAAGCGGGGCATGAAGCAAAACACGGCGCAGAGGTCGGCGGGACCGTTCCCGGGAAAATCCGCGCCCAACGCCGCGCATGCCTGGCACACCGCTTCGGGAGCGCATTTACCCAGCCGCGTGGCGATAAGCCTATCGATCTCCCCATCGAAGGACGTGCCGCGGACCAACCCGCCCTCGGCCAGCTCCCCCATGCCGATCCAGCGATCCGTGGGCAGGCTCCCGTCCGCGCCCCAGAGGTATTGCAGCATGGCCAGGTGCTGCCACATGTCGATTTCCGGCGTCGGGCGGAGGGTCTTGCCGTCCAGCCGAAACCGCTGTCCAAAGCTCACCCCTTCGACCCCCTGCCCGTCCCACGCGAGGCCGGCACTTTCCGCCGCGATGGCCAAATCGATTCCCTCCAGCCGGCGGAGGCTGGCGGCCAGCATCTCGTCATACTGGCGGTTATCCGGCTTACCCATCCCCGCCGTCACAGCTCCGTGTCGATGTAGCGGCAGGCGGCCAGCGCGGCAGTGGCCCCATCAGCCACGGCGGTGGTCAGCTGGCGCACGCCCTTGCTGCGGCAGTCGCCCGCCACGTACACGCCGGGGGTGCGGGTTTTGCAATCCTCGCCGGAGGCAAAGTAGCCCCAGTCGTTCAACTCGGCCAGCGCCTTGAAGGGCTCGTTTTCGGGAATCAGGCCGATGGCCACGAACAGCCCGTCGCAGTTGATAACCTGCCTTTCCCCGTTGGTCCGGCTCTCGATCTCCACGCCCCGCAGCGCGCCATTTTCGGTGACCAGGCCGTCGATCTTCGTGTCGCAGATCGCGCGGACGTTGGCCTTCGCCCGAAGCGCGTCCTGGAGCTTCTGCTCGCCGGTCAGGGCAGACAGGTCCTGGAGGATGACGACCTCGCTGCACTTCTCAGACAGAAGCACGGCCTCCTGGAGGGCCGAGTTGCCACCCCCGGCCACACACACACGCTGACCGCTGTAGAAGTCGCCGTCGCACACCGCGCAGAACGAGATGCCCTCGCCCACCAGTTCATCCTCGCCTTCAAGGCCCAGCATCCGGTGCTTTACGCCGGTGGCGATCACCACGGTCCTGCCCTCGAAGGCGCTACCCTCCTCGGTGCGCACGACCTTGTGATCGCCCAGGTCCTCCACGGCCACGGCGTTTTCCAGCTCGATCTCCGCCCCCTGGGCCATGATCTGGTCCAGCATTTTATCGGCAAACTCGTTGCCGCTCATTTGCAGCGTGCCGGGATAGTTCTCCACCTTCGGGGAGTGGGTGATCTGCCCGCCAAAGCCGTTCTTCTCGATGACCAGCGCCTTTTTGCCGTTGCGCTGGGCGTACAGCGCCGCCGTCATGCCCGCCGGACCGCCGCCGATGATGATGATGTCGTACATAGTCGGTACCTCTTTCACTCTCAAAATGCAGATGCCCACAAGGGCATCTGCATTGAGATTCTTGCCTTGCTCTATTTTACTGTGCCTTATTCAGTACATGGCCGCCCATCAGCCACCCCTTGATGTCCGAAACCCCGCGGTACTTCTCGAAGCCCTCTTCGGTCCGTACCACCAGCGTGGGGGCCTGCTTGACGCCGTACTTGGCCGTCAGCTCCCGGGCGTCGGCGGCGTTCACCGCCGCGTATTTCACGCCCGCCTTGTCCAGCAGCGCCATCGCCGCCTTGCAGTTCGGGCAGGTGGGAGACTTGAACAGTATCGCCTCGGCGCCCTCCAGCGCCTCGTGGAGGTCCTGGGCCGACACCTGGCCGATGGCCGACACCTTCGTCTGCGGCGCGTTTACG
>CADBVG010000015.1 GCA_902798105.1 uncultured Eubacteriales bacterium | reverse complement strand
CAAGGCCCGCGCCGCAACCCGCAAGGCCCGCGCCGCAACCCGCAAGGCCCGCGCCGCAACCCGCAAGACCTGCGCCTCAGCCTGCGCGAGGCGCACCCAAGCCTGCGGCGCGCCCCGGCGATCTGCCCGGAGGCGGCAATCACGGCGGACGCCCCGGCGGTGGCATGGGGCGGAGAGGATGACAGGACAGACGCGGAACCATAAATCGATCTGCTCTCTCATCCTTTTGCTGGAGCTGTTTGAAATAAAAGAGGCTGCCTCAAAATGTATATGGCCGTATAAAACAGCTGTAGGGGCGACGATGCGGCGCCCCCGGGTACGAAATGTATCGTTGTCCCGGCGGGCGGTGGGACCGCTCCAATCGGCGCATCGCCGCCCCTACAATCGTAGAACCTTCGTATGTGGTATGATGGTTTTGAGACAGCCCCTAATGACCATAGGCCGCCCGAACGGGCGGCCTATGGTCATTCATTTTCAGCGCTGTGCAGCTTTGTGACTGACAATGCGTTGCTTGAGCGCGTTGTACAGGCAGGTGACGATTGCTGACAGTATGAATATGATGACAGGCGCGGTCGATTTGTAGAAATCGCGCAGATGCAGTTGCTTGACGAGCTTTGGCAGGTGCTGTACGAAGTAAATGTGGATGATGTAGATACCGGCGCTGGCGGTGTTGCCGAGCCATGCCAGCTTTTGCAGGATTATTCCCGACAACCGGGGAATCTGGGCAAACCAAAGGAATAAGGCCAGGCTTGCAAATACCGCAAAGATATAGTTTTCCCGGGCACCCGCCTTAATTACACCCTCAAAATGAAAGTGCTCGGCCATCATGCCGGCCACCAGCAGGATGCTGGCGACGCCGAGCTGCCAGTGATACTTTTTTGTCCGTTCGACGATATCATACTCCTTCAGCATCATGCCGATGCTGAGATTCGGCAGCGCAAAGATCAGCCAGTTGCGCGTATAGTAAACCGGATAATACCTGCCGAGGAGGATGATTGAATACCGGCCGAATATGAAGTCGACGGCGATCAGAAAAGGAGCCAGGACGTAGAGGATCTTTCTCGCCCTGACTTTTTCCATGAGGATGATGAAGGCCATGGCATAGAGCACCGCGTTCAGGTACCAAAGGTGCATGGAAAAGGGCGAGGTGTTGAACAGCAGCATCTTGCGCATGGTTTCCACGTTGAATATGCTGGCGAGGTATTCCTTGATCGTCGCCGTGGGGTAGTTGTCGCAGATGCCGATCACAAGGTAAAGTCCATTGGCGCACAGGAGCAGCTTCAGTGTCTTCAGCAGCTTGGCGCCGCCATTTCGGATTCCGAATACGGGGCGGCCGTCGTCGCCCGTTGAAAGCCTGGACAGGGAAAAATAGCCGGTGATCATCAGGAATATCGGGATGGTCAATCTGGCCATGGTGGCAGGATAGATGCCTATGGGGTTGGGGAAATGCTTGTGTGCGCTGATCACCAAAAAGGCACAAATCAACTTCAGCAGATCAAGACCTTCGTTTCTCTTGCCCATTTGTCATTGCCCTCGCTTAAGGAAGTCAATTCAGGAAAACCGCGCAATGGACGCGACCCTTTTGTGGCCGCCGGACGATTGCGCGGTATCGATGGTTTTGTATCGGTTTATGGATCCCTTACAGCGTCAGCGGCTTCAAGTGCCAGATCAGCCGGTTGTACTCCTCGATGGTGCGGTCGGAGGTGAACAGGCTGGAGCAGGCGGTGTTCAGCACAGCCTTCTTCAACCACAGGTCGCGGTTGTCATAGTCGGCCATCATCTTCTTCTGGGTGGTGATGTAGCTGGACAGGTCCTTCAATACGAAGTAGGGGTCGGCCATTCCGCCGCCGTCACCGAACAGCAGGGAGTGGTAGATCTCCTGGAACATACGGGGGTTCTCGGGGCACAGTGTGCCGTCGATCAGCTGCTCCATCACCTTGCGGATCTTCGGGTTGGTCTCGTAGATGTCGTGGGCGCGATAGGTGGCGTAGCCGCTTTCCACCTCCTGGGCCGTCAGGCCGAAGATGTAGATGTTGTCGGCGCCAACCTGATCGTAGATCTCGCAGTTCGCGCCGTCCATGGTGCCCAGGGTCACCGCGCCGTTCATCATGAACTTCATGTTGCCGGTGCCGCTGGCCTCCTTGCCGGCGGTGGAGATCTGCTGGCTGATCTCGGTGGCGGGCATCAGCAGCTCGGCCTGGGAGACGCAGTAGTTCTCCAGGAACACCACGTTGATCAGTTTGGAGGCCCTGGGATGCTTGCGCACCAGGTCGCCCACGGCGTTGATCAGCTTGATGGTCAGCTTCGCGCGATGGTAGCCGGGAGCCGCCTTCGCGCCGAAGATGAAGGTGCGGGAATGGAACTGCTTGTCCGGGTTCTCGTCGATGTCGTTGTACAGCATCATGATGCCCAGCGCGTTCATCAGCTGGCGCTTGTACTCGTGCAGGCGCTTGGCCTGGGCGTCGAAGATGCTGTCGGGGTTCATTTCAATGCCCTGGTGGCGATACACGTGGTCGGCCAGGCGCAGCTTGTTGTGATACTTGATCTCGTCGAACTTCTGGCGGAAGGCCGCGTCGTCGGCGAAGGGCTTCAGTGCCTCGATCTTCTTCATGTCCTTGCGCCAGTCGGTGCCGATGGCCTCGTCGATCAGGCTGGACAGCTCGGGGTTGCACTGCATCAGCCAGCGGCGGTGGGTGATGCCGTTGGTGATGTTCACGAACTTCCGGGGCTCCAGCATGTAGAAGTCATGGAAGGTCTGGCGCTTGAGAATGTCGGTGTGGATGGCCGACACGCCGTTGACGGAGTGGGTGTAGGCCACGCACAGGTTGGCCATGTGCACCTGGTTGTAGGCGAGGATGGCCATGTGGCCGATGCGCTCCCACTGGCCGGGGAAGGCGTCCCACAGCTTGGCGCACAGGCGGCGGTTCATCTCCTGCAGGATCATGTAAATCCGGGGCAGCTGCTCGCTGAACAGGCTCTCGGGCCACTTCTCCAGGGCCTCCACCAGCACGGTGTGGTTGGTGTAGGCGAAGGTGCGGCGGGCGATGGCCTCAGCCTCGTCCCAGCCCAGGCCATAGTCGTCCATTAGTATGCGCATCAGCTCGGGGATGGCGACGGCGGGGTGGGTGTCGTTGATGTGGATGGCCACCTTGTCCGGGAAAATGGCCCAGTTGTAGCCATAGGTATCGATGAACTCCTTCACCGCGAACTGTACGGACGCGGAGGAGAAGAAGTACTGCTGCTTCAGGCGCAGCTCCTTGCCCTGGTAGCTGTCGTCGTTGGGGTAGAGGATCTTGGAAATGACCTCCGCCAGCTCCCGCTCCTCCATGGCCTGCACGTACTGGCCGCGGTTGAAGTGGCCCATGTCGATCTGATTGACGGCTTTGGCGCTCCAGGTGCGCAGGAAGTTGACCTTGGTGCTGTCATAGCCCACCACGGGGATGTCGTAAGGTACGGCCTGCACGGTCTTGTAGTCCAGGTGGCGGTAGTAGGTGCGGCCGTTGTCCTCATAGGTTTCAATGCGGCCGCCGAAGTGGATCTCCACCGCGTCCTGGGGATGGGGGATCTCCCAGATATTGCCGCTGGCCAGCCAGTTGTCGGGCACCTCGACCTGGTAGCCGTCCACCAGCCTCTGGCGGAACAGGCCGAACTCATAGCGGATGGTGCAGCCCATGGCGGGCAGCTTCAGCGTGGTCAGGGAATCCAGGAAGCAGGCGGCGAGGCGGCCCAGGCCGCCGTTGCCCAGGCCGGGCTCGGGCTCTTCCTCGAAAACGACGGAGCGATCGATGCCCAGCTCGTCCAGAGCCTTCATATAATTGGTCTCATTGACCAGGTTGACCATGTTGTTGTGCAGGGCGCGGCCCACCAGGAATTCGGCGCTGAGGTAGTAGACCTTCTTCGCCTGCTGCTTCTTGCGGGCGTCGCGGGAATAGCTGCGACGCTGCATGATTTCATCGCGCACCACCAGGGCCAGGGCCTGGTAAAGCTGCTCGGGTGTGGCATCCGCCACATCGCAGGCAAACTGCGTGTGCAGCTTGTTGAGTATGCTCTGCTTGATCTGTTCAACGGTCATCCGTTCAAAATTCACAAAAACACCTCCGAATAATTAAGGCATGACGGTAAGTTCTACCGTCACTATAACACATAACGTAGGGTTGTGCAATGGAATGTGTGTTGATTTTTTGGGTGAAAACGCGCATATTTGGGCCTTTTTGCCCTTTGTTCACGGGGATTCAACGACCACTTTACAGAAAGGAGCACCGGTGATACCATGAAGGACGATATAGAAGGGGCCGCAGGCAGGCCCGCGCGCTGCAATTTGGCCATTCAGGGATTAAATTTGCATATTGAGAGATCAAAAAATGCAAATTTAACCTTTGTTTATACGGTTTGGACGTGGAAATGGGCGCAAACATATGATAGAATAGCAAAAGCAATACTCAATCGGGAAAGGTCGGATTGCGCTATGAAAACCTACGCGGAAATGACCCGTGAGGAACTGGAGAACGAGATCGCCCTGCTGAAGAAGGAATACCAGAAGTACCAGAGCATGGGCATTCACCTGAACATGAGCCGAGGCGTGCCCTGCAAGGAGCAGCTGGATTTGTCCATGGGGCTGATGGACGTGCTGGATTCCGACAGCGACCTGACCTGTGACGACGGCACCGACTGCCGCAACTACGGGGCGCTGACCGGCATCGAGGAAGCCAGGGAGCTGCTGGGTGACATGATGGAGAACAATCCCAAGGACATCATCATCTACGGCAATTCCAGCCTGAACGTGATGTATGATACCGTATCCCGCGCCTACACCCACGGCATCATGGGCTCCACGCCCTGGTGCAAGCTGGACAAGGTGAAGTTCCTCTGTCCCGTGCCCGGCTATGACCGCCACTTCGCCATCACCGAATACTTCGGCATCGAGATGATCCCGGTGCCCATGACGCCCAACGGTCCCCAAATGGACATGGTGGAAAAGCTGGTGGCCGAGGACGAGGCCGTCAAGGGCATCTGGTGCGTACCCAAGTACTCCAACCCCCAGGGCTATTCCTACAGCGACGAGACGGTGCGCCGCTTCGCCCGGCTGGAGCCTGCCGCCCAGGATTTCCGCATCTTCTGGGACAACGCATACGGTATGCACCACCTGTACGACGAGAAGCAGGACTACCTGATCGAGATCCTGGCCGAGTGCAAGCGGGCGGGCAACCCGGATATGGTGTACAAGTTCTCCTCCACCAGCAAGATCACCTTCCCCGGCTCCGGCATCGCGGCGCTGGCCACCTCGCCGAACAATATGGAAGATATCACCAACCAGCTGCGGCGGCAAACCATCGGCCATGACAAGGTGAACCAGCTGCGCCACGTGCGCTTCTTTGGCAATATCCACGGCATGGTGGAGCACATGCGCAAGCACGCCGACATCCTCCGCCCGAAGTTCGAGATGGTGGAGAATACCCTGGAGGAGAAGCTGGGCGGCCTGGGCATCGGCAGCTGGACCAAGCCCCTGGGCGGTTACTTCATCCACTTTGAGAGCCTGCCGGGCTGCGCGAGGGCCATCGTGGCCCGGGCCAAGAAGGCCGGCGTGGTGATGACTCCCGCGGGCGCGACCTGGCCCTACGGCAAGGACCCCCAGGACAACAGCATCCGCATTGCGCCCTCCTATCCGACCATGCAGGAGCTGTCCGTCGCCGCGGAGCTCTTTGCCCTGTGCGTCCGGCTGGTCAGCGCGGAGAAGCTGTTGGCGGCGAAGTAGGCCTCACAGAATTGATGGCGGGGTTCAAAGTGACCGAAACCGGTTACTTTGAACCCCGCATTTTTTACCGAAACCATCCTCCCGGCAGGTACGCCCGCTGGTTTTCCAGCATGTCGTCGAACAGCCGCTGGCCTTCCGGGACGGGAACGGCGGCCATCTGGGGGTCGTTCATGAACGTGGTGAAGCCAAGCTTCCGGTCGCAGGCCAACGCGGCGGCGAGGGTGTTTTCCTGGTTGTACACGTGCCGCGCCACCAGGGCCAGCAGGTTGCCGGGCAGGGGGCCGGCGAACACCGGCGCCACGTGGTCCATGCCGAACAGGGCGTTGGTCTCCACCACGCTGCCCAGGGGCAGGTTGGGAATCTGGCCCCGGTTGGGCAGGTTCACGTTGCTCGCCATGTCGCCAAGCCCCAGTACCGCCTTGAGCAGCAGGTGCCCCTCCTCGCCGGAGGGCTTCAGCGCGATATCCTCCGCGCCGCTGATCAGGGCGTCGGAGCGCTTCAAACGATCACTCAGGTCTTTAACGCGCCAGTCCACGGTGGTCAGCTGGTACTTCCAGCCGAGCACTTCCTCCGGGCTGCGGGTGTACCAGGGGGCAGTAAACTCCGCCAGGTGGCGGTCGCCCGCGGCGGCGATGGCCCCGTAGCGGCGGAACAGGTCGAACTTCACCCGATGGGCACATTTGAAGTGGTTGTTCATCCAGTTGTCGTCGCCGCCCTCGTCGTAGCCGCTGTCATAATACTTGTCGGCAAAGGCCGCGTACAGCGGCATGAGGTCGATGTCCCCATAGCTCGCCCGGGTCAGCCAGGTGAAATGGTTGATGCCAGTGACGGTGGTGGACAGCGCCTGCCGGGTGGCCCCGGGGATGCCGTATTCCCGTGCCAGCATGTCGCACAGCAGCTTCTGGGTGCCGAATACCTCGTGGCAGCAGCCGAAGGCCTTGATTTGCGGGAATACGTGGTACAGCGTGCGCACGCACAGGCTCATGGGGTTGGTGTAGTTAATCACCCAGGCGTCGGGGGCATATGCCCGGATGGCCTCACCGATCTCCACGAACATGGGGATGGTGCGCATGGCCCGCATGAAACCGCCCGGGCCGACGGTGTCGCCCACAGGCTGCCAGACGCCCACCCGCTCGGGCAGGTGCACATCCGAGCGCATCTCCTCAAAGGTGGCGGGGAGGATCGATATGACCACGAAATCCGCGCCCCGCAGCGCGCCCTCCAGGGAATCCGCCACCTCATATTCCCAGCGGGCGGCGGCATCCGGATGAGCGCTGATGCGCGTCCCGATGCGCTGGTTGCGCAGGGCGGCGGGGCGGTCGATGTCGTAAAGGCTGACGGTGCCGCACATATCCCCGTCCATGGCCAGGTCTGTCATGAATCCCCAGGCCCAGCCCCTCGAACCGCCGCCGATGTAAGCGACGCGCAGCTCCCTTGCCCGTTTTCGATTGTCTCGCATATCCCAGACCTCCTATGTTTTCCGTTCATTCCATCCCATTGTAGCACGCCCAGTGCCCTTCGGCAAGATAACGGATGCGGGTCCTGTAACAATTTTTGATAAATTTTGTCGTTTTTCGCTGGACATACCCCCTGTTAAGCTGATATAATAACGGTAATTAGGTATTGTGTTGTTCCCACCTGGCACACAGAGGGAGTGTAATCGCCCATGTATTCCGAAGAGCAGCTTTCGCGCTATCCTTTTTTCAAGCGTGCATTTGAGAAGGACAGCATCAATTATGTGTTGGACGCGCTGACGGGCATCGTTTCCCGCCAGTACATCCTCGGATTTGTGCGCTCACTGATTGAAGAGGGGACGCCCTTCACCTTTGGAATGCTGGACCTGGACAACTTCAAATTTATCAACGACACCTATGGGCATCACGTGGGGGACGGTGTGCTGGTGAGCGTGGCCGACGGCCTGTCGAAATACCTGGACGGCTACGGCGTGGCGGGACGCTTCGGCGGAGACGAGCTGCTCTGGATCAACCTGCGGGATCGCGCCTACGACGATAAAAAGGCGTTCCTCAGCGAAATGTACAGCAACGGAAAGGTGCTGCGCAAGAACATCCCCCTGGCCGACTGCGACCCGTTCATCACGGGCACCATCGGCTGCGCCACCTATCCCGATGACGCCACGACCTACGACAGTCTGTTCGAAATGATCGACAAGACCCTGTACCGGGGCAAGCGCAAGGGCAGGAATTGCTACATTATATATGTCAAGGAAAAGCACGCCGACATCCAGATTCGCCAGATCGCCCGCCGGGGCGTCTATACCTCGATGCGAAACCTGGTGCGCATGTTTGAGATGGTGCCGGGGCTCCGCAACAAGCTGCACTCCGTCGCGCCGGTGATGATCGACGAGCTGAAGGTGTCGGACCTGTATTACGTCGACCGCAACAGGGTCATGCGCGGCATTCGTATGCAGGGCATCCGGGAGGACGTGGGGGACATCGACCGGCTGATGAGCGATGAGCTGTTCGCAGCCAACGACCTGACGAATGTGGAAGCCCGCTGCCCTGTGTTCTACGGGGTACTGAGTCGGTGGGAGGTGGAGTCACTGATGGTGGTGCGCATCGGCATGGACAACGCGCCCACAGACGGCTACCTGGTCTGCGCCGAGCCCCGCAACCGCCGCCTGTGGCAGGAGGATGAATGCGCGCTGATGTTCTTCCTTGCGAAGCTGATCGCCGCCCGCATACGCATCGACGGCGAGGTGTTCCTGGGGGACGATTGGTAAAACCCACTGTAAATCGATAATTTATCCTATTAATTAGATTGACATAATTTGCTGCTAATGTTATAATTCAAATTGTGCAAGGTGTCAATTTCGTGGCGCGTTTGTAATATTCAGGGAACAAGCGCGGTTCATGGACCCGGTGCGGTCGCGCGGATCCAGAGCGCGAGGGGAGCGCCCGCCCTTGCCGGTTGGAGGTGGGCGGTTGCAAAGACGCAGAACGGTTAAACAGTACCGGGCGCTGGATTTGGGGATGTTCGCGCTGATGCTGGTGGTGGCCGAGACGCTGGCCGTCACCGCCGCGAGGCGCTGGTTTCCAAACGAGCCCTATACCGTGTCCGTGACGCCCGCGATCACGACCATCGTGATGATGCGCTGGGGCCCCTGGGCGGGCCTGCACGCCGCGCTGGGCGGCATCGTCTACTGCGCGGTCTCCGGCGCGGGGGTGAAGCATTACATCATCTACGCCCTGGGCAACCTGCTGTCGCTGGCCGCGCTGGCTTACATCAAAGCCGTTACGCCCGAGGGCATACGGCAGAGCACGTCGAAATCCCTGCTGCTTGCGCTGGCCGTGACGCTGCTGATGCAGTTGGGCCGGGCGCTCATCGCCGTATTGCTTGGCAATTCTCCGGCGGCGGCGCTGGGCTTTTTCACCACCGACGTGATAACGCTGTTGTTCACGCTGGTGCTGATCTGGATAGCCCGTCGTCTGGACGGCATATTCGAGGAACAAAACCATTACCTGCTCAGGCTGCAACAGCAGGAGAGGGAAGAAAGAGGAGGATTCTGATGAGAGATAAGGGATCGGATTATCTGATTTTCGATCAGGCCAGCGGCACTTATCGAGAAGACCCCGAACAGTTGGTGCGCGACGATGTTGAAAAGCACTACTGGCTGCACGTGGGGCGCACGATCCTCAAGGACTGGCGTCTGTACGTGATGCTGCTGCCCACCCTGCTGGTCTTCCTGTTTTGGCGCTACCTGCCCATGTACGAGCTGCTGGGCGCGTTCAAGGTCAGCGACCAGGTCAAGCCCGTCGCGGATCAGTATTTTGCGGGCTTCTCCTATTTCAAGACCCTGCTGGTCGGGGGCGGCACCGGCGGCCTGTCGGTGGAATTCTGGCGCGCGCTGCGCAACACCTTCCTGCTCAGCTTCTACGGCCTGTGCTTCGGCTTCCCGATGCCCATCATACTGGCCCTGTTTTTCAACGAGATCCGCTCCAACATCGCCCGGAGCTTCTACCAGGTGCTCACCTACCTGCCGAAGTTCATGTCCACCGTCGTCATGACCTCGTTGGTGATGATGCTGGTGAAGCAGGGCTCGCTGACCAGCGGCGCGGGCATCGTCAGCCAGTTCCTGGCGCGGCTGGGCTTGATCAGCCAGGAGACCGCCAACGCGGGCCTGCTGAACAACCCGAACTTCTTCCGCGGCATCTACCAGATCAGCGGCATTTGGGAGACGGCGGGCTACGACAGTATCGTGTTCTTCGCGGCGATCATCGCCATATCGCCCACCAGCTACGAAGCGGCGCAGATCGACGGCGCGGGGAAGATGGCCCAGATGCGCTACGTGGTGCTGCCCAGCATACTCTCCACCATCGTCATCATGCTGATCATGCGCATAGGCTCGCTGCTGAACATCGGTTACGAGAAGGTGCTGCTGCTGTACAACACCAACACCTATGTGACCGCCGACGTGGTCTCCACCTTCGCCCAGCGCTACGGCCTGGCGGGCGCCCAGAAGGGTATCGCCTCCGCGGCCGAGATGATGAACAACGTCGTCGGTATGCTGCTGGTCATCGGCGCAAATACGGTGGCCCGCAAGGCGTCCAACGTGTCGCTGTACTAAGGGGGGCTTAAAATGAAAAGAAAACTCGAAGTCTCCGAGCTGATCTTCAAGATCCTCAGCTATACGCTTTTGACCGTTTTCGCCCTGGGGTGCCTGTACCCGTTCCTGTACGCGGTGTCGGCCTCCATCAGCGGCCGCCATGCCGTGGATTACGGCGAGGTGGTGCTGTTCCCAAAGGACATCCAGTTCGACGCCTTCCGCCGCATGTTCAACGACAACATGTTCTGGAATTCCTATTCCAACACGCTGTTCCTGACCGTCTATGGCACGCTGTGGGCCCTGGGCGTGGCCATACTGGGCGCCTACGCGCTGTCCAAGAAGCGGCTGTTGTTCCGCAAGTTCTTCAACTTTTACCTGGTGTTCACCATGTGGTTTGCCGCCGGCATCGTGCCCCAGTACCTGAACTACCTGGCCACCAAGCAGGTGTTCAACTCCGTGGGCATCACAGACGACAAGTGGCTGGTGGTCATTGCCATGGGCATGGCGGCGATGAACATCATACTGCTGCGCAATGCCTTTGAAAACGTGCCCAGCGAGATCGAGGAGGCCGCCATTGTGGATGGCGCGACCGAATTCGGCGTGCTGAGCAAGGTGTTCATACCGATGTCAAAGTCCACCATCGCCACGGTGGCGCTGTTCTTCGCCATATCTCGCTGGAACGGCTACTTTTGGGCGCGGCAGATGATCTCCAACGCCCATGAGCATCCCCTTCAGGTGTTCATCCGCCTGACGCTGGAGGACTTTACCAACTCCGAGACCATGGCGGGCTGGAACGAGGCCTATGCCTCGGATTCGGTGATCTACGCCCTGATCGTCTGCTCCATTGTGCCGATCCTGATCATCTATCCCTTTATCCAGAAGTACTTCGCCAAAGGCACCAATGCCGGCGGTGTGAAGGAATAATATCAAGGAGGAATATCGTATGAAGAAGCTCTTGTCGATCCTGCTGGCCTGCGTACTGCTGCTGTCCTATGCCGCGCTGGCCGAGGACACCGTGCTGCGCATGGCTACCGGCTACAACAGCACCAAGACGGGCATCGCCTTCGATGCCGAGACCGCCGGCAGCGGCGTGACCCTGGCCGACGGCAACACCTACAACACCGGCGACCTGAAGCCCACCTGGGTGGAGCTGGAAAAGATCCTCGGCGTGAAGTTCGAGGACAAGTACCAGGGCAACAACACCTCCAAGGAGTTCGAGTTCTGGAAGGACCGCCTGAACGAGGTGGACATGATCAGCGGCACCGCCGCCACGCTGACCGAGTACGGCGAGGCCGGCAGCCTGGTCAACCTGTCCGAGCATCTGGACAAGCTGCCCAACTTCAAGGCCTATCTGGAGAAAAACCCCATCGTGCTGCTGTCCATCACCGGCAACACCTCCACCGGCGCCATCTATTTCAGCCCCTACTTTGACGGCGTCAACGACATCGAGCGCATGCCCCTGATGCGCGTGGACTGGGTGCAGAAGCTGCTGGACGGCGAGGGCGAGTTTGCCGCCGATGCCTGCAACGATACCGCCGAGCCGGTCTACCAGCCCTACATGCCCACCAGCGGCAGCATCGGCATCGAGACCGTGAAGGCGGACGCCTCCGGCACCTGGACCCTCGATAAGAACTACGACGCCTACGGCAACATCGTGGCGGTCATGAACGAGAAGGGTGTCATGAGCGGCGTCGAGGCCGTCAACATGCTGCGCGAGTACATCGACAAGACCTATGACGGCTACTATGGCACCGAGCGCTCCAACCTGTTCGTTGGCCAGGACGCCTGCTGGGATGCCGACGAGCTGGTCGCCCTGCTGCGCTGCGTGGTCGCCAATCCCCAGACCCTCAACGGCACCGATTCCGTGCAGGGCCTGTTCACCCGCGAGGAGGCCAACAACCAGCGCCGCGTGGATATGATGCGCTTGGCCGGCCACCTGTTCGGCGTGCGCGGCCTTGAGAGCCGCCAGGATTACCTGTATGTGAGCACTGACGGCGAGCTGCATGACGCCCGCCAGGAGCCCGAGGCCTACGAGGCCATGGGTCGCATGCACGACATGGCGCTGGAGGGCCTGATCTCCAAGGCGTTCCTGGATTCCTCTGACGAGAACAGCGGCACCTACCTGGAGAACGACCTGGGCTTCATGAGCTATGATTACAACCAGACCCAGACCATCATGAACGAGACCAAGCTCCAGGAGGGCGAGAAGTACATGGCGGTCATGGTGCCCGTGGCCCGCTGGTACGACGGCACCAATGAGGACGGCGTGTACATGCGCTTTACCGAGTCCTGGCGCTCCGTGAAGACCGACGGCTGGGCCATCTCCAAGGCCGGCGTCGAGGGCGACGAGGCCAAGCTGAACGCCGCGCTGGCGCTGATCGACTACGCCTTCTCCGACAAGGGCCAGATCCTGATGAGCTACGGCCCCGACGCCTTCATCAAGACCAAGGAAGACGGCAGCTACGAGACCTTCGTGTTCAACGGCAAGGAGATGCCCGTCATCGCCGACGCCACCTACGCCGAGCTGTGGGAGAAGGCCAGCGGCAACTACACCAACTACGCCCGCATGTACCTGGGCTCCACCCTGTCCTTCGCCAAGAGCCAGGCCTTCGAGTACCAGTGCACCAGCGCCGTCGGCAAGGAGGGCGCGGGCCACATCTCCACGGCCATCGGCCTGGGCACCATCAAGCACCCCGAGCTGGCCATCGCCGAAAACCCCTGGTACACCTCCGTGCCCACCGTGCTGCCCAACACCAAGGTGGAAAACGACGAGCTGAACACCTACACCGAGCTGACCGCGAACGGCAAGTTCAACCTGGCCAAGGACGGCGAGAACGTATTCGTGGACATCATCGTCAAGGGCTTCAACCTGGACGGCATGACCAGCCCCGAGGAGGCCGCGGCGACCGTCGATACCGCCTGGTTCGGCTTCGACTACCTGCTGCTGAAGGGCGACGCCTGGGCCCGCCTGCTGGACTACTACAACAGCCTGTAACAACCAACCTGAAACGATTCCCCCTGTCTCCCGGCTTTGGCCGGGAGGCAGGGAGCCACTGAACGGGGGAAGGTCGACATGTATAAGAAACAGATGAAAATGCAGCGCGTCGCGTGCTTCCTGTCCCTGGCGGCAAGCGCGCTGGTGTTCCTGTACGCGCTGGGCATCATGACGGATCTGTACGATATGCTGTACACGATGATTCCGGTGCCTGACGACCCGTCTTCCGTCAAGGTGGCCGGCGCCATGATCTACTATGACATGCAGGGCTTCAACCAGTCGCTGCTCAAGGCGGGCATCGGCCTGATCCTGGTCTCCTGCCTGCTGTTTATCACCAATACCCATTCCCGAAGGAAGTATTACCTCGGCAACTATGTGGCGATCTGCGCCAATGCCGTGGCCAACATCGGCGTGGCCCTGTGGGCCCACGGGCAGATCTCGGCCTTCAAGGCCCAGTATCTGTCCACCGTGGATTTTGCCCAATTGGAGCGCCGCCTGTCGAGGGCGGGCACCTATACCGATTCGACATTTTGGTTTGATGTGAACACTGCCATCTTCGCCGTAGCGCTGATCGCCGTGGCGCTGCTCATCGTCAGCGCGGTTTGGAAGATGTCACTGATGAAGAATGAGAAAAAACTGATTGAAGCCGGAAAGGCGGTGTCGGCATGATGAACGACCAGTCCGTTCGCCTCGATCGCATGCGCTTCACAAAGAACACCACGTCATCGCGGTTGGTCCTGTTGGCCATCGTGCTGGACGCGCTCTACTTTGTCAGCCTCTATAGAATCAATTTGGATTACTACTACAACATGATGATGGGCGCTTCCATCCTCTACAACCTGGTGTTCATGCTGGCGGCCTTCCTGGCTTCCGAGGGCGTAAAGAACTACAAGCAGAGCTTCTCAGGGGTGCTGTGTGTGCTGGGCGTGATCCAGATCGCCCGGATATTCATACTGCCGGTGCCTGCCCACCAGACGACGGTCACCGTCGGCGGTGCGGAGCTGCTGGCGATGAACAACGGGCAGTTTACCTGCGCCGTGATCTATCTCGTGGGCTCCGCCGCCTGTCTGTTTATTGCCGCGGTGGTCAACTTTACGAAGAGCCGCGCGCTGAAGGCGCATATCGCCGGCCTGGAAGGCCAGAAGGCATAGGGGAGGGCGCACCATGGCACAGTTGAGTTTACAGCATATCGATAAAATATACGACAACAACGTCCAGGCGGTGTACGACTTTAATATCGACATCGCGGATGGCGAATTGATCGTGCTGGTCGGTCCCTCGGGCTGCGGCAAGTCCACCACCCTGCGCATGGTGGCGGGCCTGGAGGATATCTCCAACGGCCATCTGCTGCTGGACGGCAAGGACATCACCCGCGCTGCGGCCAAGGACCGCGACATGGCGATGGTGTTCCAGAATTACGCGCTGTACGGCCACATGACCATCTATGAGAATATGGCCTTTTCGCTGATGCTGCGCAAGGAGGATCCCAACGTCATTCACAAAAAGGTGCTGGCGGCGGCGGATATACTGGGCCTGACCACCCAGCTGAACAAGAAGCCCTCCCAGCTCTCCGGCGGCCAGCGCCAGCGCGTGGCCATGGGCCGCTCCATCGTCCGGAACCCCAAGGTGTTCCTGTTCGACGAGCCCCTGTCCAACCTGGATGCCAAGCTGCGCGGCGCGACCCGGCGCGAGATCCTTCTGCTGCACAAGCGGCTGAACGCCACGATGATGTACGTGACCCACGACCAGACCGAGGCGCTGACCCTGGCGGACCGCATCGTCTGCATGTCCATGGGCCATGTGCAGCAGATCGGCACGCCGCTGGAGCTGTACGATTCGCCTAACAATACCTTCGTTGCGGGCTTTATTGGCCTGCCGCCGATGAACTTCTTCGATGTAAACTTTGAAAATGGTGTCCTTCATGGCAAGGGCTTTGACGTGCAGCTGTCCGATGAGGAGAAAGCCACGCTCGCCAGCTACAACCGCAAGGCCATTACGCTGGGCGTGCGCCCTGAGGACATCGTCGAGGGCGGCGACCTGCCGGTGAAGGTATTCTCAAATGAAAACCTGGGCATGAACACGCTGGTGCACGGCCATATGGGCGACAATATCCGCGTCACCGCCAAGCTGCGGGGCTGGACGGACTACAAAAACGGCGATACCGTCAAGCTGGGCTTCAAACGCAAGCACTTCTTCGACAAGGAAACCACCAACGCCATACGGAAAGGGGATCGATGAGACATGGCCAACCAGCCCAAGGGTTTCAGTGAGTTCATTCGCAAGCGCATCGTCGCGCTGAAGCGCAAGCCCCAGACCATCGCCCTCATCGCCTTCGCCCTGGCCTTCGTCTATTATTCCCTGAACCTGACGAAGATTTCGGATACCACGGCCTACATCAACCTGCCCGGCATGGGCCTGGCAGGCTTTGCCACCATGCTGTTCTCGATCCTGCTGATGGTCTGCTTCATGAACGCCTTTCCCCATCGCAAGAAGGTGAACGTGCCCATGCTGGCGCTGATGTTCGTGCTGGTGGGCATCATCATCTATGCCGGCATCTTCTACCAGGGCCGCATCACCGAGGCGCTGACCCGCGAGGTCAACCCCATTACCGTGACCCCGGACAAGATCTATATCACCAAGGCCATGCACATGCTGACCGTGCACAGGATCATACTGATCGCAGGCGTGGCGCTGGTGGCGCTGCTGCCGGTATACTCCAAGGCTCTGAAGAAGATCAACACCAATGTGGACGTGGCTGAGAACGACGACATGGCGGCCATTGATATCAGCGGGGAGGACGCGTAGTCGCCGCAAGGCGCGACGGCGCACACTGGCATGGCTCGAAAACATAGGAATACGCCCAAGGATGCGCCCCAATCGACGGCGGACTATTACAAGCTGAACCTCAAGGCGGTGGATGACCTGGTCACCGCGGACGAGAGCAATTCGCCGAAGGTGAGCGAGGCGGAGCTGCGCAAGTACCGCTCCGGCCCGAAGCTGAAGCTGTCCGATACCCTGAAGGCGCTGCTGATCAAATTCTGGTTCAACGGCGCGACCTGCTTCTTCTTCCTGTGGGGGCTGGGTACCTACCTGCACAGCTGGCTGGACCAGCTGGTGGTGCTGGCGCTGGCACTGGGGGCGGTGACTGACCTGTTGACCAATAACATCTTCCGGTTCTACGCCAGGACCCCGAGCGCCAACGACCGTTGGATGATGTTCCCCCAGAAAGCCTTCTACACGCTGCCGCTGAACATCCTCTACGCGGGGGTGCTGCTGTTCCTGGTGGTCACCACCTACAATGCCATCAACCTGGCCATCATCCATTTCACCGGCGCGGCGGATACCGTGCCCCTGGGCGTGGGCCCGATACTCTTCGGCGTGTTCACCACGGTGTGGGATACGCTGCTGATCAAGATCAAGCATACGGCGCAAAGCGTCTTCTCGGACGCCCGGCGCGCCTCAAAGGGAGTGTAGTCGCCCGTGTTTCATGCCATCTATGTTGGCTCGACCTCGGCGTGCTTTGAACTGGAAAACCAGTCCCCATATTATGCCCTGGAGGCCTGGCGGGTGCTGCTGGACGGCGAAGCGGTGAAGGAAGGCAGGGAGAACGTGTTTTCCCTGTACGGGCTCAAGCCCGGTACGGCCTACCGAGTGACGCTGTGCATGGGCGCGGATACCCATACGATTGAAATCGCCACGAAGGACGAGAGCTGCGCCGTCAGCGTGAAGGACTTTGGCGCGAAGGGCGACGGCGTGACCGTGGACACCTCGGCCATACAGTGGGCCGTGATGATGCTGCCCGAGGATGGGCGGCTGGTGTTTCCCCCGGGTACCTACCTGACGGGTCCGATACTGCTCAAGAGCCACATGACCCTCGAATTGACCGAGGGCACGACGCTGATGGGCCTGACGGACAAGGCCGCCTATCCGGTGGTTCCCGCCGGAATGGTCGACCTGGATGGCGGCGACGATGTGCGCTTTGGCACCTTTGAGGGCCAGCCCAAGAGCATGTACGCATCGCTGCTCACCGCCGAGTACGCCGAGGACATCCGCATCGTCGGCCCGGGCCGGGTGGACGGCGACGCCCAGCACGGCACCTGGTGGCAGACCTTCCAGCAGGACCCGGTGGCCCGGCCGAGGCTGCTGTTCTTCAACGCCTGCAACAACGTGATCGTGCATGGCATCGACGCCGCCAATTCCGCCTCCTGGCAGCTTCACCCCTACAGGAGCTGGAACATGGCGTTCTACGATGTCTCGGTCTCCGCCCCGAAGGACAGCCCCAACACCGACGCCCTGGACCCGGAGAGCTGCGACGGCGTTGACATCGTGGGCTGCCGCTTCTCGGTGGGGGACGACTGCATCGCCATCAAGTCCGGCAAGCAAGGCGAGTCGGGGGAGAACCACTGGCCCGCCATACAGCACACCATCCGCAACTGCCTGATGGCCTTTGGCCATGGTGCGATCGTGCTGGGCAGCGAGATTTCCGGCGGCGTCAAGGCGCTGTCGGTCAGCCAGTGCCTGTTCCGGCAGACGGATCGGGGCCTGCGCATCAAGACCCGCCGGGGCCGGGGCAAGGACTGCGACATCGACGGCATCGCCTTTGACAACATCCGCATGGAGGGGGTGTTGACCCCCATCGTGATGAACATGTGGTACCGCTGCGTGGACCCGGACGGCGATTCCGAGTACGTCCAGGGCCGCGCTCCCATACCGGTGGATGCGCGGACGCCCCGCCTGGGCCGCTTCCGATTCTCGAACATGGACTGCGTGGATGCCGAGGTGGCCGCCTGTTATTGCGACGGCCTGCCGGAGCAGCCCATTGAGGAGGTCGCCCTCGAAAACGTGCAGGTGACCTTCACTGAAGACGCCCGCCCGGGGGAACCGTCAATGTTCACCAACGCGCCTGAGCGCTGCAAGCTGGGGCTGTGGTTTGAAAATGTGAAGCGGGTACGACTCAAGAACGTCGTCATCGAAGGACAGGCGGGGGAAGCCGTGCTGACCCGGGGGGTCGGGGAAGTCATCGCCGAATGACAGACGATTACGCCTGTCAGGCGTCGATCAAAGCGGCCGCCTCCCAAATAGCCACCGTGGCGGTGCAGGCACCGTCGTTACACGCCGGACGGAACCGAACAGAGCGAATAAAATGAGGTGCAGCGCCATGTATGAGGCCATTGACCGCTATGTATACAGCCTGATCGAGCAATCGTCCCCCGAGCGCACCGCCTGGAACATCGAGCGTGTGCGGGACGGGGTGCCCACCAACTGGAACTACATCGACGGCTGCATGCTCACCGCACTGCTGGCGATGGCCGACATTTCCGGCGATGACCATTACTTCAATTTCGTCAGGAACTTCGTCGACGCCTTCGTGGGGGAGGACGGCGCCATCCGCACCTTCAATCCCGGGAAGCACACGCTGGACGACATCAACGAGGGGCGGGTGCTGTTCCCGCTCTATGACCGTACCAGCCTTCGGAAGTACCGCCTCGGCGCCGACACGCTGAAACGGGCCCTGGACGCACAGCCTCGTACCGCCGAGGGCAGCTTCTGGCACAAGCAGATCTATCCCAACCAGGTGTGGCTGGACGGCATCTACATGGCCATGCCCTTCCTGACGATGTACGAAAAGCACTTCGGCAACGGGGATTACAGCGATGTGATCCGCCAGGTCAGGACCGTTCGCGAGCACATGCGCGACGAAATCACCGGCCTGTATTACCACGGCTACGATGCCAGCCGAAGCGCCTTCTGGGCCGACCCGGTGACCGGGCTTTCCAAGAGCTTTTGGCTGCGGAGCATCGGCTGGTTCGCGGTGGCGCTGGCGGATCTCGTCGAGCTGTTGCCCGAGGGCGAGGGCCGGGACATGGTGAAGGACATATTGTCCGATCTGTTGGCCCACGTCTGGCACTACCACGACCCGCAGACCGCGATGTACTACCAGGTGCCTGACAAGCCCGGCGAAGCGGGCAATTACCTGGAATCCAGCGGCAGCGCCATGCTGGCCTATGCCATGATGAAGGGCGCGCGGCTGGGGGCACTGGACCCCGCCTACGCCGACCGGGGCCAGGCCACCTTCGACGGCATCGGCAGGCGCTACCTGTCCTTCGAGGATGGGGCCCTGCACCTGGGCGGCATCTGCCTGGTGGCGGGGCTCGGCCCGGAGGACAACCGGCGTCGCGATGGCACCTATGCCTATTATATCTCTGAACCGGTGGTGCAAAACGACGCCAAGGGCGTCGCGCCCTTCGTGCTGTGCTATACCGAGGTCAAGCGCCGTCAGGTGCGCGGATGACAGGGAACGAACGATTACACTCAAGGAGGCAGTGATATGGCGTATTTAACGCTGAAGAACATCAACAAGATTTACCCGAACGGCTATCACGCGGTGCACAATTTCAATTTGGAGATTGAAAAGGGTGAATTTGTCGTGTTCGTCGGGCCGTCGGGCTGTGGCAAGTCGACCACGCTGCGCATGATTGCCGGCCTTGAGGATATTTCCAACGGCGAATTCCTGATCAATGGCGTCCGCGCCAACGAGATGGGTCCCCGAGAGCGGGAGGTGGCCATGGTCTTCCAGAGCTACGCCCTGTACCCCCAAATGACGGTGTACGACAACATCGCCTTTGGCCTGACCCTCCAGGGCGTGGACGAGGAGATCATCGAAAAGCGGGTCAACAAGACGGCGAAGATCCTGGGACTGACCGACTACCTGGACCGGCTGCCCCGGGCGCTCTCCGGCGGCCAGCGCCAGCGCGTGGCCATCGGCCGGGCCATCATCCGCAAGGTGGGCATCTTCCTGATGGACGAGCCCCTGTCGAACCTGGACGCCAAGCAGCGTGTGACCATGCGCTATGAGATCGCCCAGATCCACCAGGAGACTGGCGCGACTACCATCTACGTCACCCATGACCAGACTGAGGCCATGACGCTGGCTGACCGCATCGTGGTGATGAAGGACGGCTATGTGCAGCAGATCGGCACGCCCTACGAGTTGTACCACAAGCCGGCTAACGTGTTCGTGGCGGGTTTCATCGGTGAACCGCCGATGAACTTCGTGCGGGATACCGTGAAAAACGGCTGTATCAAGATGGGCGACAACACCCTGGACCTGCGCGCCAAGTACGCCGATATCGGCAAATACGAGGGCAAAGAGATCGTCTTCGGCTTCCGGCCCGAGGCCATTGTGCTGGGCGAAGCCGCCGGCGCCTGTGTTGTGAAGTGCCGGGTGGAGCTGACCGAGATGCTGGGCGACAACACCAATGTGTATGTCACCGCCGGCGACAAGCAGGCCATCCTGAAGGTGGATTCCCACGATACCCCGGAGACCGACGTGGACATCACCTTCTCCATTCCCCTGGAGGACATGTACCTGTTCGACGCACAGACGGAAAATGTGATCGTATAAACGACGAATGAAATGACTATAGGGGCGGCGCAACGCCGCCCTTGCATTTTGTCAATGAAAGGAAAGAACGCTATGAACATCGGCATTCGCCTGCACGATACCGCGCCGGGGTCGCTGGAGGAGCGGCTCGGCTTTGCGAAGGCGCAGGGCTTTTCCTGCGCCCACCTGGCCCTGTCGAAGGTTATCGACGGCTTTAATATGGAGGATGCCCCCGATCGGCTGGACGCGGACATGGCTGCGTCGGTGAAAGCCGCCTTCGCGGAAGCAGGCCTTGAATGCGCGGTATTGGGCTGCTACCTGAAGCTGGCCACAGCCGACGACGAGGCGCTGGCGCATACCCGGGCCATCTACCGCGCCCACCTGCGCTTTGCCCGGATGATGGGGGCCGGGGTCGTGGGCACCGAGACGCCCCTCGCGCCGGGCGTGTCCCTTGACATCCACGACCCGGAGGCGCTTTCGCTGTTCATCCGTTGCGTAGAGCCGCTGGCTCGCTGCGCGGAGGAGGAGGGGGCGATCCTGGCCATTGAACCCGTGGCCTGCCACATCGTCAATACCCCTCAGCGGATGGAGCAGGTGCTGGACATTCTGAAATCGGACCACGTGCGGGTGATCCTGGATGTCGTGAACCTTCTGACCCGGGACAACCATACAGATGCTGACGCCATCGTCGACGAGGCCATACATCGCTTCGGCGACCGGGTGAGCGTGCTGCACATGAAGGATTACACAGTGGACCCCGATTCGTTTATGACAAAGGCCTGCGCCTGCGGCACGGGACTGATGAAATACGATCGCCTGCTGGAATTCGCGCAGGAAAAGAAACTGCCCATGACGCTGGAGAACACCAACCCGGGCAATGCCGAGGCGGCGCGGGCGCTGCTGGAGAGACTGGCGGTGGAAATGGCATGAAGTATGTGATTGCGCTGGATGGCAGCGGGGATTATACATCCCTTCAGGCTGGGGTGGATGCCGCCGCGCCGGGGGACGAACTGCTGTTGAAGCCCGGGGTCTACCGGGAGCGGGTGGTAATCCACCGTGACAAATTGCGCGTCGTTGGCGAGGACGACACGGTGCTCACCAGCTCGGGTTGCGCGAAGGACACCTATCCGGACGGACGGGAGAAGGGTACCTTTCTGTCCGCCACGCTGCTGGTGCTGGGCAGCGATGTCACCGTGGAAAACCTGACCGTGCGCAACGACGCCGGGGATGGCCGGGAGGTGGGCCAGGCCGTGGCGGTCTACGCAGCGGGGGACCGGGGCCTGTGGAAGAACTGCCGCTTCATCGCCCATCAGGATACCCTGTTCTGCGGGCCGGTGATGCCCAAGGTGCTGGACGAGGTCGCGCCCCGGACGATGGCGGGCGTGACGACTGTGCCCTCCACGGGGGATTGTCCGCCCACCCGGGAGCGCCAGTGCTTTGTGAATTGCTTGATACAGGGGGATGTGGACTTCATATTCGGCCCCTACCGCTGCTGGTTTGAGGGCTGCACGCTGTACATGAACCGGCGGGGCGGCTGGTACACGGCGGCCAACACACCCGAGGCGCAACCCTGGGGGCTGGTATTCCACCGCTGTCGCCTGACGGGGGAATGTGAAAGCGGCGCGGGCAGCCTGGGCCGTCCCTGGCGGGCCTTCGCCCGCACGCTGTTCCTGGCCTGCGACATGGATGAGCATGTGAATCCCGCCGGGTTTGAGGACTGGCAGAACTGGGACGGCGTGCGTCCGATCACCCGCCGCTGCGGCGAGTGGGGTACCACCGGCGTCCGGGCCGACCTCTCCACCCGCCACCCGGGCCAGGCGATCCTGACCAATTCAGAGGCCACGAAGGTGACACCGGAGGCGGTATTGGATGGGTGGGTGCCGGGGGTCATAGACAAATTCTGATTTGTCGGGCTGTTGCGGTAGCCAAAAAGCCTTCCCCTATGGGGAAGGTGGCGCGTAGCGCCGGATGAGGTCCCCCGCCATAGTGGTTCGCGCCTATGCTTCAATAGACGTTGTCTCAGCGCCAAGGACCTGACGAAACAATGCAAGCATTTTTCGTCAAATCCACCTTCCCCACCGGGGGAAGGCCACTTTTGGAGCCTTCGTCAACTGCTCGACAAATCAGAATTTGTCAAACCAGCAGGCCCTCAACCACCGCCGCCACGCCGTCTTCGTCGTTGGTGGCGGTGATTTCATCTGCAACGCGCTTCACTTCGTCCACGGCGTTGCCCATGGCCACGCCGACGCCGGCGCACTCGATCATGGTGATGTCGTTGAGGCCATCCCCGAAGGCCATGGTCTGCTCGCGCGCGATGCCCAGATGTTCGGCCAGTGCCAGCAGTGCCCGGCCCTTGGTGGCGTCCTCGCGGTTGATCTCAACGTTTCTCGGCACAGACGAGGACACGGCGATATTCGGAAAGGGGAAATGGTCCAGCAGGCGACGCTGGGTATCAACGTCCCGGCAGAACGCTTGTATCTTCTGTATGTCGCTGCCCCGCGCCCTTATGTGCGCCTTCAGTTCCGGCACCGGTGTACGGATGGATTTCATGTATTCTACCACGATGGGGCTGGCCGCGTAAATGTCGATCTGCTGCCACATGACCTCGGTCATAAAGCCCTGGCCTTCCATGTAGCAGTCATAGATCAGTGGCTGGCCGTCGAGCCAACGCATGATCTCCAGCGCCTGCGCAAGCGGGATCTCGGCGCGGCAAAGCATTTTGTCGTTCAGCACGTCGTACACCGCCGCGCCGTTGGAGAGTATGGCGTATTTCAGGAAGGGCCAGTCCAGCACCGCCTGGGGCAGGCCACGGAAGATGCGGCCCGTAACCGGTACGATATAGATGCCCTTCTCGCTGGCACGCTCCAGCGCTCCGAGGTTGCGCTCGGTCAGCCGCTTGTCGGTGGTCAGCAGCGTGCCATCCAGGTCCAGGGCGATGAGCCGTATGTCTTTAACCATTTTGCGCATCTACTCCTTTTGATTTCAGTCTTATGATCCGATAGCCGTTGACCGGCAGCGCTGCGATGCCGCCGGTGATTTCGCCGGTGAGAACGTCTACCCCCTGGGGCAGTGCCACCTCCGCCGCAGTGCCGGAGAAGTTCAGTATGAAGGCGGTGTTGCCCCGCCGGGTTGCCTGCACGCCCTCGGGCAGTCCACACACCACTGGCGTGATGCTTGCCTCGGGGATAATGGTCCCGTAGAAATCGTCCAGGAAGGCCGCATCCGGGCATGTTGCGATGTAGTAGGCCCTGCCCGCGCCGCAGCGGTTCACGGTGACGCAGGGCATGCCCGCGTAGAAGTCGTCGGTGTAGGTGGCGAGGGTCTCCGCTCCCTCGGCGTGGATCAGGTCGCAGAGGGTGCCGCAGGTGTAGACCCGACCGTCGGCTGTGCGCATCCCGTTTCGCTCGTCGTCGTAGAGCGCGTCTGTTTCCTCGGCCCAGATGCCCAGGATCGAGCGCAGCGGGCCGGGGAAGCCGCCCAGGAAGCACAGGTCGTCCTCGTCTACCCGGCCGGTGGGGCAGCTGCACACCAGCGTGCCGCCCCCGCGCACAAAGGCTTCAAGCCGCCTGCCGACGCCGGGGCGCAGCATGTACAGCATCGGAGCGGCGATCAGCCGGTATTTGTCGAAGCTACAGGTCTCGTCGATGATGTCAAGGTCGATGCCTTGCCGCTTCAAAGCGCGGTAGTGGCTGAGCACGGTTTCGTCGTGCCTCATGTCCCGGCGGGGCCCCTGGCAGTCCTCCAGCGCCCAGCGGTTTTCGGCGTCGAACATCAGCGCCGCTTTGGCCCCGGGCATGGCTCCGAGGACTTCCTTCAGCCTTGGAAGCAGGTCTCCCACCGCCTGTACGTCCCGGAAGGTGCGGGTGTGCTCGTGGCCGACGTGATCCACCACCGCGCCGTGGAACTTCTCCGACGCGCCCCGGCTTTTGCGCCACTGGAAGTACTGCACGGTGTCCGCGCCGTGGGCAACCGCTTGAAGGCTGGACAGCACGTGCATCCCCGGCTTCTTCAGCTTGCACACCTCGTGCCAGTTGACCTGGGACGGCGTGGACTCCATCAGCGCAAAGGGCTTCTGTTTCAATGAACGCATCCAATCGTAGTTGAAGGCGGCCCCCAGCGCGGTCTGTTCTGCTTCGCCGTGGCCCCACCTGGGGTAGCTGTCGAAGCTGGCAAAGTCCAGCGCAGCGGCCAACTCATAGTAATTCAGGCCCCCGAACATCTCCATCAGATTCGTGGTGACAGGCAGGTTTGGGGTCAGGGCGCGCAGGGGTTCCGCCTCGGCACGTATGAAATCCACGGTCTGGTGGGTGACAAAGCGCTTCCAGGCCAGGTTCAGCCCGTGGATGGATTCTTCGCCGATGGGCGACGGGCTGTGCAGCTGCTCCCAGTCCGTGTAGGTCTTGCTCCAGAAGCCGGTCCACCATGCGTGGTTCAGGGCGTCCAGTGTGCCGTAGCGGTCCTTCAGGAATGCCCGGAAGGCGCCCTGGCAAAGCGCGCAGTGGCATTCGCCGCTGTACTCGTTGGAGATGTGCCAGCCCACTACCGCGGGGTGCTTGCCGAAGCGCTCGGCCAGGGCGCGGTTGATCCGCTGCACGAAGCGCCGGTAGACGGGGGAGGTGAAGCAGTGGTTGTGCCGGCCGCCGTGGAGGTTGCGCGTCCCATCCGGCCGCACCCGCAATACCTCGGGGTAGCGCTGGCTCATCCACGCCGGCCGCGCGCCGCTGGGCGTGGCCAGAAACACAGAGATCCCGGCTTCGTGCAGCCGATCAAGCACTCCTTCCAGCCAGTCGAGGGTAAAATGCCCCTCCTCGGGCTCCAGCGCGGACCAGGCGAATATGCCCACACTCATCAGGTTGCAGCCCGCCAGCTTCATCAGTCGGATGTCTTCTTCAAGTATGTCGGGCCGGTCCAGCCATTGGTCGGGGTTGTAGTCGCCGCCATGCCCGAAAAACGGAAGCTTCAGTTCAGTCATGTCGCCCTTCTCCTTTTGTAGTTTGCATGTATGAATTATAGCAAAAATCCTCTGTGGGTTCAATCTTTTTGATTCTTTACTTGCTTTTTTCACAAAAATCAGGTAAAATACCATTGAACAGGCCCTTGGGAGCCGGGTCACGGAAGTGATAGCGGATGGTCATCTGATCCGCGGGACAGTCGTACAATGACTTGCCCACGGTTTTTTTTATATTTCGTGGGCGGGAGGAGAAAAGACTTATGCAAAACCAGTCACAGGAGGCGCTGAGGGTTTCAAGCGTCAGCATACTGGTCAACCTGCTGCTGTCCGCGGGCAAGCTGGCGGCGGGGTTGATTGCCCATTCCGGGGCGATGGTCTCCGACGCGGTGCACTCGGCCTCGGATATTTTCAGCACGCTCATTGTCATGATCGGCCTGAAGCTCTCCGGCAAGGCCGCGGACAGGGAGCATCCCTACGGCCACGAGCGCATGGAGTGTGTGGCTGCCATTGTGTTGGCGGGGGTGCTGCTGGTCACGGGATTGCTGATCGGCTATAACGGGGCAAGGGAAATCCTGACCGGCCAGGCGGGCGACAGGCCGGTGCCGGGGCTGCTGGCGCTGGTGGCGGCCATCGTGTCCATCGCCGTGAAGGAGGGCATGTTCTGGTACACCCGGGGCTATGCCAAAAAGCTGGCGTCGCCGGCGCTGATGGCCGACGCCTGGCACCACCGCTCCGACGCCCTCAGCTCCGTGGGCGCGCTGGTGGGCATCGCGGGGGCGCGCCTGGGCGTGCCGATGATGGACCCCCTGGCCAGTGTGGTCATCTGCGCCTTCATCGTCAAGGCCGCTTTCGACATCTTCCGGGACGCCGTGGACCGCATGGTGGACCACAGCGGTGATGCGCAGACCGAGGGGGAGATTCGCAAGTGCGTACAGGCCCATCCCGGCGTTCGCCGCATCGACGTGCTGCGCACCCGGGAGTTTGGCAGCCGCCTGTATGTGGAGCTGGAGATCGCCATGGACGACGCGCTTACCCTCAGCGCAGCCCATGCCATCGCCGAGGAGGTCCACGACGACGTGGAAAAGGCCTTTCCCCAGGTCAAACACATCATGATCCACGTCAACCCCGCGGTGGAGAACGCATAGTTTTTGCCCAACCGCATTGACATCTGTTAAAAAATGCGGTATAGTTTAACAGAGGACTTACATAAATACTGAATGCAGGGAGTGTGGCATATGAAGATCGCAATCGGCAACGACCACGGGGCCGTGGAGCTCAAGCAACACCTGGTGAATTACCTCGAGGGAAAGGGATATGAGGTCGTCAATTTTGGCTGCGATACCACCGAATCCACCGACTATCCGATCTACGCGGAGCGGGTATCGAAGGCCGTGGTATCCGGTGAATGCGACAGGGGCATACTGATCTGCGGCACGGGCATCGGCATTTCGATCTCCGCCAACAAGATTCACGGCGTGCGCTGCGCGCTGTGCTCAGAGCCCGTCAGCGCAAGGCTGGCCCGGGAGCACAACGACGCCAACATCGTGGCCATGGGCGCGCGTACCATCGGAACGGTGGTGGCCGAGGCCATTGTGGACGTGTTCCTGACCACCGGGTTCGATGGCGGGCGGCACCAGCGGCGCGTCGACATGATCATGATGCTGGACCGGGGCGAGTCGGTGCAGTAAAGGTTCCTGGAAAGCACGAAAGCGCATGCAGCGGCGGCGCCTGGGCCGCCACAGTCTCTCCAGAGGCAGGAGAACCGTGGCGGCGCGGGCGCCGCCGCATTTCGCGTGATTTATCTTTTGCGCTGGTCATAATCCCTGCGCAATATGGCGTACAGCTCCACATCCACATAGCGGCCCTTGTTGTACAGCCTCTGGCGCAGGGTGCCCTCCCGCTGCATGCCGCACTTGCGCATGACCGCGCCGGAGGCGGGGTTGGTGGTTTCGTGTTGGGCCTCGATGCGGTTCAGGTTCATGCTCAAAAAGCCGTGGCCGATCACGGCCTTCAGCGCCTCGGTCATGATGCCCCGGTTCCAAAAATCCCGGGACAGGGAATAGCCAACCTCGGCGGCGGAGTTGTCCGTCTGTATCCACATGAAGCCAATGGTGCCGATGATTTCCCCGGTCTGCTTCCACTCGATGCCCCAGCTGGCGGGCTCGTGGTTGCGATAGCGGCGCAGCATGTAGCGCAGGTAGGCGCGGCTGTCGGAGATCGAGCGATGGGCGTCCCACAGCACGTGGCGGGCCACCTCGGTATCGCGGCTGTAATGGTAGATATCGGCGGCGTCGCGCATGGTCAGCCTGCGCAACAAAAGCCGTGGCGTATTCAGTTCTGGCATGTAAACAAAGCTGTCGGTGTAAATCATGCCTTCCTTATTCGACTGAGGACAGAAAAATTCCTGCATCCCTTACGGGAAAATAAGGATGGGGACTGCTTGTATTTTTTCATTTTCTATAGTATAATAGACATGTACCCACCTGAATTGAAAAGGAGTGGATTACCATGATCAAAGTGATACTGGGTGATAAGGGCAGCGGCAAGACCAAGCGGTTGATCGATCTGACCAACGACGCGCTGAAGACCGAGCATGGCAATATTATTTTCGTCGATGACGACAAGCGGTATATGTATGACCTGCGGCATGAGATCCGCTTTGTTGATGCCAGCGAGTATCCCGGGGCCTATAAATGCACAGCACATGAATTCCTGGCCTTCCTGTGCGGCATGCTCTCCGCTGACTTCGACCTGTGCATGATCGCCGTGGACGCCTTCAAAAAGCTGGTGAAGACGCCGCTGGACGACATCGAGATGGAGAAGTTCTTCGAGAACCTGAATGCCGTCTCTGATGCCCATCACTGCCAGTTCGTGCTGTCCATCAGTTCCCACGAGGACGAGGTGCCGGAGTACATCCGGAAGTACGCCCATTGAGCCGAAGACGCAGGAATCCCGCTCAAAAGTGGGCCGGCGTAGGGGCGCTGGCTGTGGCGGCGGTGGCAGCCGTGTTGTTGCTGATGCTGGTCATACGGCTGGTTTCGGGCGCGCTGAATCTGACGCGCTCGAAGGGACCCGGTACGCCGGACCCCCAGTTTGCCGAGCCAGCTGAGGCCGTTACGCGCCCCCCGGAGCTGAATGGCGAGGGCGCCCCCGGGCAAATGGTTGACGATCCCTCCGCCGGATGGGAGCAGGTCGACCTGACGCCCGTGGACAAGACCGCGGACGAGCTGGGCCGCGAGGAAGCAGCGGAAGACTGACCCCCTGGCTTATTTTGAACCCCCGTTTTGCATACCATGAATGTGAAACGGGGGTTTTGCCATGGAAGGACGGGGGGAGGCGCGTTCAGCGCTGGCCATCGTGGCCGCGGTGGCGGGCACGGGCTATGCGTCGGGACGGGAGCTGGTGCTGTTCTTCGCCCAGACGGGCCGGGCGCAGTGGATTGGCATCTGTTTCGCGCCGGTGGTGTTCGGGTTGCTGACAGCGCTGATCTGTCGCTGGAGCGCGGGGGTGGGGGCGGACAGCTTCGCCGGCTTCTGCCGCAGGCTGATGGGAAGGCGCGTGGGTGCTGTCGCCGGATGGCTGCACGCGCTGCTGCTGGCGCTGACTGCCTTGGTCATGCTCTGCGGGTCAGGGGAGACCGGCGCATTGGTATTGCCCGTGCGTTTTGGCTGGCTCTGGGGGGCGGGAATTGCGCTGCTGATCGCGGTGATCGTAAACCTGTCAGGGCTCAGGCCGCTGCCCTGGATGGGGCTGGTCGTGCTGGCCGCGGGCGTGATGTTTTATGGGGCGCTGGCACTGGATCCCAGGCCTCCGCGGGTGTGGATGGAAGGTGCGGTCCAGCTGGCGCTGGCGGACAGCTGGCCGGCGTCGATTCTGCTGGCGCTGAGCTATGGAGCGATGAACGCGGCCCTGGCGTCCAACGTGGCCCTGCGCTTTGGCAAAGGGGCAAGGCCGTGGAAGGTGGGGCTGTTGTGCGGCGGAGCGCTGCTGGCGCTGCTGGCGGTCGCGTCTGGGGCCATCGCGCGGGGCGGCAGGCTGCTGCTGGGCCAGGCGATGCCCACGGTGATTCTCGCGGCGCGGTGGGGTTTGGCCGGCTTCTGGGCCTGCGCCGCGTTCAGCTATATCTGCGCGGTGACCACGCTGGCCGCTGTGCTGGGCGGCCTGATCGACGATATGCGCGGCGGATGGGGCAGGGGCGCGCTGGTCACGGCCCTGGCCGTCGCGGCGCTGGCAGGGCTGCTGGGCTTGCGACGGACCGTCGGCGCAGGCTACCCCGCAGTGGGCTGGCTGTGCGCGGCGCTGCTGCTGGCGGTGGCCTGCCGGGCGGATCGGGCGCTGCTTCATGGCGGAAAAGGTTAAATTTCGTGGATCAAAGCCCTGAATCACGGGTTTGGCAGGTTCCATTACCGTAATAAGCACGTAAACAGGCTTGCCTGAGGCGGCGAAGTCATGTATAATAGAGTAAGCGATAGAGATATGGCGCTGTTTTTGCGCGCCGGAGGGACCATGCCGGTATACGATTACAGGTGTATGCAGTGCGGCCATCGGTTTGATATGCTGCGCTCCGTCTCCGCGAGGGACGATGTGAAATGCCCCAAGTGCGGGGGCGATGTGGCGCGGGTGTACGAGGGCAAGTGGTCGTCCCTGGGGCGGGTCTCCGGCGGCGGATGCAGCTGCGGCGGAAACTGCCAGGGCTGCTCCGGCTGCGGGCGCTGAACCATAGGAGGAGTCGGTCGGACGGGGGATTCGCTCCTGTCGGCGGCTATGTTTGAGACGGATGGAGATAAGATGAAGGAAAAAATGCGGATTCATGGCGGTGCCCGCCTGGAGGGCGAGGTCATGGTCAGCGGCGGCAAGAATGCCGCGGTGGCCATTATTCCCGCTGCCCTGCTGGGCGATTCCCCCTCCGTGATCGAAAATGTTCCGGATATCAATGACGTACATATCATCATAGAGATGCTCAGATACCTGGGCGCGCAGGTGGAATTCAAGGACAATGTGATGACCATCGACCCGCGCACCGCGGACAAGTTCGATCCGCCCTACGAGCTGGCCAGCCGTATGCGCGCTTCCTACTATTTCGCGCCGGTGCTGCTGGGCGTGTTCCGCCGTTGCAGCGTGCCCCTGCCGGGCGGCTGTGACATCGGGCCCAGGCCCATCGACCAGACGCTGAAGGGCATGCGCACCCTCGGCGCGGAGGTGGATACCCCCGGCGGGGTGATCATGGCCTCCGCTGACGAGCTGGTGGGCGGCGACATCTTCCTGGAGATGCCGAGCGTGGGCGCGACGGTGAACTGTATGCTCACTGCCGTTTCCGCCAGCGGCACCACCTGCATTCACAATGCGGCCAAGGAGCCCCACATCGTCGACCTGGCCAACTTCCTGTCCAGTATGGGAGCTGTGGTCAAGGGCGCGGGCACTGACGTGATCCGCATCCGAGGCGGTCGGCACCTGCACGGCACGAACTACACCGTAGTGCCCGACCAGATCGAGACGGGCACGCTGATGATCGCGGCAGCGGCCACGGGCGGCGACGTGATCATAACCGGCACCATACCCACCCACATGGAGGCCCTTTCCGCGAAGCTGCTGGAGATGGGCGTACACGTCACCAGCGAGGATGACATCATCCATGTGCGCAGCAACCGAAATTTCCGCTCGGTGAACGTGAAGACCCAGGGTTATCCCGGCTTCCCTACCGATTTGCAGCAGCCCCTTGCCGCGCTGCTGACCGTCGCCAACGGCACCAGCATCGTCACCGAGACGGTATTTGAATCCCGCTTTCGCTATTTGGACGAACTTCGGAAGATGGGGGCCAATTCCCGCGTGATCGAGACCACGGCCATCATCACCGGCGTGGACAAGCTTGCGGGCGCCCGGGTCAACGCCACCGACCTGCGGGCTGGCGCGGCGCTGGTGATCGCGGCGCTGATGGCCGAGGGCGTCACCGAGATTTCCGGCGTGGAGTACATCATGCGCGGTTACGAGCGCTTCGACGAGAAGCTGCGCAGCCTTGGTGCCCACATCGAGCGCGTGCGTGAGGGTACGCCGGTGCCCACGGGCGGTTTCCTGCCGAATATATAACATATTCTGCCGTTTTTATGGCTTCAAGAGGTTGTATTATTCGGAAAAACGTGGTATAATTACCTATGCTGAGAGTTTCTCAGTCGCAAGCAACGCTGTCAACCGTCAACAACCGCCGATCATCGGCGGTGTGTTTTTGAAATCGGGATACACTTCAAACGCAATCGGGGGAGGGGTCTTGTTGCCGAGCAAGTCAATGCCGGTCAGGGAAGCCAGGGAAATTGCACAGAAGATCGCCGCGGAAATGGACGTAGAGCTGGTCGACGTTGAGCTGGTCAAGGAGCCGACCGGTCATTTTCTGCGTTTTTATATTGAGAAACCCGACGGCATCGCCCTGAACGATCTCGAGGCCTTTCACCGCAGGATATTGCCGCTGGTGGAGCGGGTGGAGTACGACTACATGGAGGTCTCATCACCCGGCGCGGACCGTCCGCTGAAGACTGAACGGGATTTTGAACGCTGCCAGGGCATGGTGGTCGAGTTGAAGACCTACCGCCCCGTGAACGGCTGCAAGCAGTTCACCGGCGAGCTGGTGGGCTTGCAGGACGGCGAGGTGGTCATTACCACAGACGGCAGCGAGACGCTTCGCTTCCCGCAGAAAGGCGTGGCCATCGTGCGCCCGCTGATTGAATTTGACGAGGAGGACCTGCAGGACGACGCGCCCGTGCAGCAGCCCTCGAAGTGATATAAACCTATCCTGCCGCGGGGGTTGCGGCGAACGGAACAGGAGGAATGGAACCATGGCAAACGGAGGCATCGACTCCAACGAGTTTTTCAGCGCCCTGGACGCCCTGAGCAAGGAGCGGCGCATCAATAAAGACGTGCTCTTCGGCGCGATCGAAGCCGCGCTGATTTCTGCATATAAAAAGAACTTCGGCAAAAACGCCAATGTGCGCGCCACCATCGATCCCGAGAAGGGCAGCGTGGAGGTGCTCAGCCGCAAGACCGTCGTGGAGACCGTGGAGGATCCCCAGTGCGAGATGTCGCTGGAGGAGGCCCGCGCCATACAGCCCCAGTATGAGCTGGGGGATCTGGTCGAGGTGCAGGTGACGCCCAAGAACTTCGGGCGCATCGCGGCGCAGACCGCCAAACAGGTGGTCGTGCAGCACCTGCGCGAGGCCGAGCGCGGCGTTATCTACGACGAATACAGCCAGAAGGAAAACGAAATCCTCACCGCCATCGTGCAACGGGTGGAAAACAAGCAGGTATTTGTGGAGCTCGGCCGCACGGAAGGCGTTCTGGAGCCCAGCCAGCAGATGCCCACAGAGGAGCTGGCCGTAAACGACCGCATCAAGGTCTATGTGCTGGAGGTTTCCCGCCAGGGCCGCGGCCCGCAGGTGTTCGTCTCCCGGACCCATCCGGGCCTGGTCAAGCGCCTGTTTGAGCTGGAGGTGCCCGAGATCGTCACTGGCGTGGTGCAGATCAAGTCCATCGCCCGCGAGGCCGGCTACCGCACCAAGATGGCTGTGGTGTCCACCGATCCGCTGATCGACGCCGTGGGCTCCTGCGTAGGCCCCCGGGGCATGCGCGTGGAGAACGTGGTCAACGAGCTGAAGACCGAAAAGATCGACATCGTGCGTTGGTCCCAGGACCCGGCGGAGTACATTGCCAACGCCCTGAACCCCGCCCGGGTGCTCAGCGTGTTCGTCTCCGATACCGAGAAGGCCGCCGCCGTGGTGGTGCCCGACAACCAGCTTTCGCTGGCCATCGGCAAGGAGGGCCAGAACGCTCGCCTCGCCGCCAAGCTGACCGGCTGGAAGATCGATATCAAGAGCCAGAGCCAGGTGGAGGCTGAGGCCGATCAGATGAACCAGGATCAGGAGGAATACTGATGCCCGTCAAACCGCGCAAGGTGCCCATGCGGATGTGCGTGGGCTGCCGGGAGATGAAGCCCAAAGCCCAGCTGCTGCGGGTGGTGAAGCCCCAGGAGGGCGAGGCCCACATCGACCGGACCGGCAAGTCGCCGGGGCGGGGGGCTTACATCTGCGCTCAGGTCGACTGCTTTAAAAAGGCCCGAAAGAGCCGGGCATTGGAGCGGGCGCTGGACGCGAAGATCGACGAGGCTGTTTTCGACCAGCTGGAAAAGAGCATCCAGCCGCCGACCCAGGAGGGCTGAAGTGGACCGGATGCTGAATATGTTGGGGCTGTGCGCCAGGGCGGGCAAGCTGATTACCGGTGAAAAGGCCTGTGTTCAGGCCATACGCGCCGGCAGCGCGCATGTGGCGCTGTTGGACGGCGCCGCATCGGCCAATGCCGTCAAGGCGTTGACCGACGCCTGCACAAGCCACGGGGTTGCGCTGGTGCGCACCTGGGATAGCGCCCTGGGCGACGCCATCGGCAAGCCGGGTCGTATGGCTGTGGTCGTTACCGACGCGGGCATGGCCGAAAGGATTATAGAGTTATCACACGCCGATTCCATCGGCGATGCATAAAGGCCCAGCGACCAATGGGCCGAAGATCAGACAGAGTGTACGGGGGTGCATTGAGGGAATGACCAAAGTCAGGGTTCAGGATGTCACGAAGGAACTGAGCGCGAACACAGGCAAGATGCTGGAAAACGTGACGCGCATGCGCAAGCAATCGCAGGAAATGCTGAATTCGCTTCGCCGGATTTCCGACGGCTTTGCCCGCGAGGAGCGGGAGCGCCAGGAGCGCGAGGCCAAGGAAGCACTCAGCAAGCAGTATGCGGCCAGCGCACAGTTCATGACGGCCTATTCCAGTGAGCAGGTGCCGGAGATTCCGGCAGCACCGGCGCCCGAAGTGCAACCCAAGCCTGTTGAAGCGCCTCAGGCCCAGGCGGAACAGAGTGCCCCGCATCCGGCAGCGGCGCCGGCCCACCCGCAGCAGGGCGGCACAGCCGCGCCAAGGGCAGGCGCGCAGGCGCAGCCCCGCGACGGCGACCGCTATCCGGGTCGACCCCAGCAGCAGGGCGGCGCGCCGGGCCAGCGTCCGGCATATCCGGGCCGACCCCAGCAGGGCGGCGCGCCGGGCCAGCGTCCACCGTACCAGGGTCGCCCGCAGCAGGGCGGCGCGCCGGGCCAGCGTCCGGCATATCCGGGTCGCCCGCAGCAGGGCGGCGCGCCGGGCCAACGTCCGGCATACGGCAATCGTCCCGCAGGTGGCGCGCCCGGTCAGCGCCCAGCCGGCGGCTTTGGCGGACAGCGCGGCGGCAGCGCTCGCCCCGGCTTTGGCCGCAGGGGACCCGATTTGACACCCTCCGTGGAAAAGGAGCGGGTGTCCAATTATGATCCCAACAAGAAGCAGTACGTGCGCCAGAACGACCCCGAGCGCAGCCGCAACTCCGGTCGCACGACCCAGAAGCAGCGCGGCGGGGCGGGCAGCGGCATGAACTATGACGACGATTTCGTCCGGGGCCGCAAGAAGAAGAAGGCCGCGGCGCAGAAGACCTTCATCGAGCCGATCAAGATCGAGAAGGCGTTCATGACCGCCGAGACCATCACCGTGCGCGACCTGTCCGAGCGTATCGGCAAGCCCGCCGGCGAGATCATCAAGCGGCTGATGATGCTGGGCATCATCGCCACCATCAACAACGACCTGGACTTCGACACCGCCTCGCTTGTGGCCCAGGAGTTCGGCGTCGAGCTGGAGATGAAGCTGGCCGAGACCGCCGAGGACGTCCTGGAGAAGGAGGACGTGGAGGACTCCGAGGAGGAGCTCGTGTCCCGTCCGCCGGTCGTTACCATCATGGGCCACGTCGACCACGGCAAGACCTCGCTGCTGGACTACATCCGCAAGACCCGCGTCACCGCAGGCGAGGCGGGCGGCATCACCCAGCACATCGGCGCTTACACCGTCGACCTGGACGGCAGGAAGATCACCTTCCTGGATACCCCCGGCCACGAGGCCTTCACCTCGATGCGCCTGCGCGGCGCCCAGGCCACCGATATCGCGGTGCTGGTGGTCGCCGCTGACGACGGCGTGATGCCCCAGACCATCGAGGCCATCAACCACGCCAAGTCCGCGGGCGTCGAGATCATCGTCGCCATCAACAAGATGGACAAGCCCCACGCCAACCCCGAGCACGTCAAGCAGCAGCTGACCGAGTACGAGCTGATCACCACCGAGTGGGGCGGCAGCACCGAGATGGTGCCCGTGTCCGCCGTCACCGGCCAGGGCGTTGACGACCTGCTGGAAACCATACTGCTCACTGCCGACGTGAACGACTACCGTGCCAACCCCAACCGCAAGGCCCGCGGTATTATCATCGAGGCCAAGCTGGATAAGGGCCGTGGCCCGGTGGCCACCGTGCTGGTGAAGAACGGCACGCTGAACGTGGGCGATGCCATCGTCGCGGGCACGGCTTACGGTCGCGTGCGCGCCATGGTGAACGACCGCGGCGAGCGCGTGAAGAGCGCCGGCCCCTCCGAACCGGTGGAGGTCATCGGCTTCAACGATGTGCCCGACGCCGGCGACCAGATCACCGCGGTGGACGATGAGAAGCTCAGCCGCCAGGTGGCCGAGGAGCGCAAGGACAAGCTGCGCGCTGCGCTGGTCAAGACCCAGACCAAGACCACGCTGGACGACCTGTTCAACCAGATTTCCGCCGGCGAGATCAAGGACCTGAACGTCATCATCAAGGCCGACGTGCAGGGCTCCGTCGAGGCAGTGCGCCAGTCACTGGAAAAGCTGTCCAACGACGAGGTGCGCGTGCGCTGCATCCACGGCGCGGTGGGCGCGATCAACGAATCCGATACGCTGCTGGCCTCCACGGCCAACGCCATCATCATCGGCTTCAACGTTCGACCCGACAACAACGCCAGGGACATGGCCGAGCGCGAGAAGATCGACATACGGCTGTATCGCGTGATCTACCAGGCCATCGAGGACGTCGAGGCCGCCATGAAGGGCATGCTGGCCCCGAAGTTCAGGGAGGTCCTGCTGGGCCACGCCACCGTGCGTCAGCCGTTCAAGGTCTCCGGCGTGGGTACCATCGCGGGCTCCTATGTCACCGATGGCAAGATCGCCCGCAATGCCCAGATTCGCCTGCTGCGTGACAACATCGTCATCCACGAGGGCAAGATAGACTCCCTGAAGCGCTTCAAGGACGACGCCAAGGAGGTCAACACCGGCTACGAGTGCGGCATTGGCATCGAGAATTACAATGACATCAAGGAGAATGACGTCATCGAGTGCTTCGTGATGGAGGAAATCGAAAGGTAGGCCGGGCCTACAGCTATTTGCTGCCGTCCTTTCTACCTGCTTTTCCCAGGCCATTTATTCCAGCCTTGGAAAGGCGCGTTTGAACAGATTTGATATCAAATACCACGATGGTTCAACGTAGGGGCGGCGTGGCGCCGTCCGCCCGGCACACATATGTTTGCCGGGGCGGGCGCCGCAACGGCGCCCCTACATCAGTTATAGGATATTGGAGGACAATCATGCCATCTTTTGACAGGATAGACCGCATCTCTCAGGAGGTGCACAAGGCCATCGACGGCATCATCCGCGATGACCTGAACGATCCGCGCATCGGGGGCACATGGTCCATCGTGCGCTGCGAGGTGACGCGGGACCTGCGTTACTGCAAGGTTCGCGTCAGCATACTGGAGCCGGAGAAGCGCAAGGATATGATGGCCGCGCTGAAGAAGGCTTCCGGCTTTATCCGCCGGGAGCTGGGCCGCCGGGTGGACCTGCGCTATGTGCCGGAGATACTCTTTGAACTGGATACCAACATTGAATACGCGGCACACATCAACCAGCTATTGAAGGAGCATCACGTCAATGAGTCAGAGAGTGACGATTGAGCAGCTGGCAGAATGGCTGAAGGCGCGGGACGATATTGCCCTGTTTGGCCACCTATCGCCGGACGGCGACGCCACAGGCTCTACATTGGCGCTGTGGCATGCCCTGCGGGCCATGGGAAAGCAGGCCATGGTGTGCCTGCCCGGCGGTACGCCGAGCCTGTACGATTGGCTGCCCGGCGCGGATCGCGTCGTCGATACCGAGGCGGGCACGCTGCCCTTTGTCCCCCAAACTGCCATGTCGGTGGATGTTTCGGAGCACGAACGCTTGGGAGAGAAGGGGAAGAGGCTGTTCGACAGCTGCCCTTTTCAGGGTGTGCTGGATCACCATAAGACCAATGAGGGTTTTGGCCAGCTGTACGTCCTGGACGGCGATGCCGCGGCCGTGGGGGAACTGGTAGTGGACCTGATTGCGGCGCTGGGCGTCGAGATGGACGTGAAAATGGCGGAGTGCCTGTTTGTGGCCATCTCCACAGACTGCGGCAATTTCAACTACTCCAATACCCGGCCCCAGACCTTCCGCGCGGCGGCGCGCTGCGTGGAAGCCGGCGCGAATGTCGCCAAGATCACAGAAGACCTGTACCGCACCCGGTCGCTGGGCCGCACCCGTTTGTTGGGCGCGGTGCTGGCCGGGCTGGAAATCTCCCCGGATGGCAAGGTGGCATGGTCGCGGCTGACGGATGAGATGCTGCGCTACTGTGGCGCTCACCGGGAGGACAGCGAGGGGATCATCAATTACCTGCTGGAGATGATCGGCGTGGAGGTGGCGGTGCTGGCCATGGAGCGCAAGGAGGGCACGAAGCTGTCCCTGCGCGCCAAAGCCCCCTTCAATGTAGCCCGGGACGTGGCGCTTCCCCTGGGCGGCGGCGGGCACGACTGCGCCGCCGGGGTAACCCTGGCCATGCCGATGGAGGACGCACTGAAGAAGACACTGACGGTGATCCGTAAGGCGTTGCAAAAATGACCCTCGGAAATGGATATCATATGAATGGATTTCTGAACGTGAACAAGCCCACGGGCCGCACATCGTCGGACGTGGTGGTGTTTGTGCGCAAGCGCCTGCCCCGGGGCACGGCGGTGGGTCACGGCGGCACGCTGGACCCGGAGGCATCCGGCGTACTGCCGGTTTGCGTGGGTTCGGCCACGCGGTTGTTCGACTATATCATCGACAAGCGGAAGGTGTACGTGGCCCGATTAAAGCTGGGCGAGGAGACCGATACCCAGGATGCTACGGGGCAGGTGGTCGCCCGGCAACCCGTGAACGCTCGCGAGGCGGAGATACGCGCGATCCTGCCCCGGTTTACCGGCAATATATTGCAGGTGCCGCCCATGTATTCCGCGCTGAAGCGGGATGGCAAGCGGCTGTACCAGCTGGCGCGCAAGGGGGAGTCGGTGGCCCTGGAGCCCCGGCCCTGTCAGGTGGACGCCATCGAATACCTCGGGGACGAGGGCGACGACATACACGTCCTAAAAATCACCTGCGGAAAGGGCGTCTACATCCGCACCCTCTGCCACGATATCGGCAGGGCGCTGGGCTGTGGCGCCCATATGCAGTCGCTGGAGCGGGTGGCCGCAGGCATATTCGACGTCGAAAGCGCCCTGACCCTGGACCAGGTGGACGCCCTGGCCGCCAAAGGGCGGCTACAGGAGGCGCTGATTCCGCTGGATGCGCCCCTCGCATACCTGCCCGAGGTCCGGGTGGGAGAGCGCTGCCGACACGCGGTGCTCAACGGAAATCCGCTGCGCGCGGGCTGGCTGGCGAAACCGGCGCCCGAGGCCGAAGTGGTGCGGGTCTACCTGAACGATGAATTCGCAGGCATCGGCGCACCCCAGCCCAACGGGGATATTAAGTTTCGCGCGATGCTGTACAAACCGGGGGAGGACGGATGAAGATCATTTACGACACGGCGGCATTCACCGGGCACCGGGCGGTGGTGGCGCTGGGCATGTTTGACGGTGTGCACATCGGCCATCAGGCGCTGATTCGGCGGACGGTGGCGCTGGCAAAGCAGATGGAAGCCCAGAGCGTGGTCTGCACCTTCGACCGGCACCCCCTGTCAGTGCTCTGTCCAGACAGGGCGCCACGGGCGCTGCTGCCACTGCATGAAAACCTGAAGAAGTTCGAGCGCCTGGGCGCGGAATGGGCGTTGGTCCAGTCCTTTACTCCGGAATACAGCGCTACCGACCCCGTGGCGTTTCTGAAAGAATTGGTCAGGGACATGCGCGTGGCTGCCATCGTGGCGGGAGAGAATTACACCTTCGGGGCAAAGGGTAGGGGCGACTCGGCATTGATAGAGCGCCTGGCGAACGATTTGGGTTATTGCGCAGAAATCGTGCCCCCGGTGATGGATGGCGATGTGATGTGCTCCTCCACCCTGATACGACAGTTGCTGGCGGCGGGGGAGACCGAACATGCCCAGCGGCTGCTGCACATTGAAGAAACGCCATCCCCAACCTGAACAGCATATGAAGTTTCTGAAAAAACGCCTTTTTGGCGTTTACAAAGGCCGGTGCCTGTGCTACAATACAACTTGTGGCAATGTGCATTGACCACGCCACCGTTTGCCTGGTCCGCCGAGGACTCCGACGGCTCACCCGGCTTGCGGCGTATAGAAAGAGGAGGAAAGACACATGGAGATCAACAAGAAGGAAATCATGGAGACCTACGCCCGCCATGAAGGCGACACCGGCTCCCCCGAGGTTCAGATCGCGCTGCTGACCGCGCGCATCAACCACCTGAACGAGCACCTGAAGGTGCACAAGAAGGACCACCACTCCCGTCGCGGCCTGCTGCTGATGGTCGGCCAGCGCCGTGGTCTGCTGGACTATCTGAAGAGCACCGACATCGAGGCCTATCGTGCCCTGATCGCCAAGCTGGGTCTGCGCAAGTAATCCCGGCGGGGATCCATCGGTTTTGTTCTGTCGCGCCGCCGCTTCGGCCTGCCGAGCGGCGGCGCTGTGCGGATTATTGGATGAGGAAATACCGCACAATACGGCGGCACACCTGGAGGTGCCTTTTTCGCCATCCATCTGATGCATTTTTCTTGATTTACCCCCGGTAAACCTGCGAAATCTGCATCAAAGCCTGACAAAAAGTTCACTCGCCAGCCGACCGCCTTAATCATGCGGTATATCCTTGAGGAGTCGCCAATCGTTCGCCGGACAGTATGGCGGTGTGCGGACGCCAGGATGCGGGAAATACGCCCGCAGGCGCGCGTCTGTACACCGTGGGATAAGGGAACAGGGAACAGGAAACAGGGAACAGGAATGGCTGCCTGAGGCATTCCGTTACCGCTGGCCTGTAGACCTGACCCGCGTAGTTATTTTCGTTTAATATGTTATTGACAGACCCAAGGAGGGTTAGACAAATGTTCAAGAGCTATAGCATGGAACTGGGCGGGCGTACGCTCACCCTTGAGTTCGGCAAGTACGCCGAGCAGGCCAGCGGCGCCACCTTCGTGCGCTACGGCGATACCTGCATATTGGTAACCGCTACCGTGGCCGACACCCCTCGCCCAGGCATCGACTTCTTCCCCCTGAGCGTGGATTTTGAAGAGAAGCTGTATTCAGTGGGCCACATCCCCGGCTCCTGGAACCGCCGCGAGGGCCGTCCCGCGGAGAAGGCCATACTGACCTGCCGCCTGATCGACCGCCCCCTGCGCCCCCTGTTCCCCAAGGGCATGCGCCACGACGTCTCCGTCGTCTGCACCGTGATGTCCGTGGAGCAGGACAACATCCCCGACATCCCCGCCATGATCGGCGCATCCGCCGCGCTGGCCACCAGCCAGATTCCGTGGGCGGGCCCCATCGGCGCGGTGAACATCGGCTACGTGGATGGCGAATACATCGTCAACCCCACCGTCGAGCAGCGTGAGAAGAGCCTGATGAACCTGACCGTGGCCGGCACTTCCGAGGCCGTGCTGATGGTCGAGGCCGGCGCCAAGGAGGTCTCCGAGGAGGTCATGCTGGGCGCTATACTGTTCGCCCATGAGGAGATCAAGAAGATCGTCGCCTTCATCAACGGCATCGTCGCTGAGATCGGCAAGGAGAAGAAGGAGTTCCCGCTGGCCCTGCCCGGCGAGGACGTAAAGGCCGCCGTGCGCGAATATGCCCTGCCCAAGGTGGAGTGGATGTTCGAGACCTTCGACCGCAGCGAGCGCAACGCCCGTGAGGAGCAGGTGAAGGCCGAGGTCGCCGAGCACTTTGCCGAGCAGTTCCCCGAGCGCGAGCAGGAGGTCGCCGACGCCCTGTACAACGTGCAGAAGGAAGTCATGCGCCGCCACATCATCGACAAGGGCATCCGCCCCGACGGCCGCAAGCTGACCGAGGTGCGCCCCATCTGGTGCGAGGTCGGCGTGCTGCCCCGTCCCCACGGCTCCGGCGTGTTCACCCGCGGCCAGACCCAGGTCATGACCGTGGCCACCCTGGCTCCGCTGTCCGAGCAGCAGATCATCGATGGCATCGGCACCGAGGATCGCAAGCGCTACATGCATCACTACAACTTCCCGGGTTATTCCACCGGCGAAGCCAAGCCCGCCCGTTCCCCGGGACGCCGCGAGATTGGCCATGGCGCGCTGGCTGAGCGCGCGCTGCTGCCCATGATCCCCCCGGTGGAGGAGTTCCCGTACTGCCTGCGCCTGGTCTCCGAGGTCATGAGCTCCAACGGCTCCACCTCCCAGGCCTCCGTCTGTGGCAGCACCCTGGCCCTGATGGACGCGGGTGTGCCGATCAAGCGCCCCGTGGCCGGCGTGGCCATGGGCCTGATCAAGGACGTTGAGAACACCGGCAAGGTGGCCGTGCTGACCGACATCCAGGGTCTGGAGGACTTCCTGGGCGACATGGACTTCAAGGTAGCCGGCACTGCCCAGGGCATCACCGCCATCCAGATGGACATCAAGATCAAGGGCATCGACGAGGCCATACTGCGCCAGGCGCTGGCCCAGGCCTACGACGGCCGCATGCACATCCTGGGCAAGATGCTCGAGGTGCTACCCGCGCCCCGCGAGCACCTGTCCAAGTACGCGCCCAAGATCGTTCACTTCTTCATCAACCCCGAGAAGATCGGCGAGGTGGTCGGCCCCCGCGGCAAGACCATCAACAAGATCATCGAGGAGACCGGCGTCAAGATCGACATCGAGGACGATGGCAGCGTGTTCATCGCCACCGAGGACGACGAGGCGGCGAAGAAGGCCCGCAAGATCATCGAGGGCATTGCCAAGGACCTGCAGGTGGGCGACGTGTTCACCGGCAAGGTGGTGCGCATCATGAGCTTTGGCGCGTTCGTCGAGTATGCCCCCGGCAAGGACGGCATGATCCACATCTCTAAGCTGGCCAACGAGCGTGTGGAGAAGGTCGAAGATGTGGTGAACATCGGCGACGAGCTGGAGGTCCGCGTTGCTGAGATCGACAGCCAGGGCCGCGTGAACCTGGTTCGCAACGACATCGTGTACGACGACGATTCCATGCCCGTGCGCCGGCCCCCGCGCCGCGACGGCGACAGGGACCGCCGGGGCGGCGACCGCGACCGCAGACCGCGCCGCAGGGACTGAGCCGGTAAAACCGGCAGTTGATTGCTGCCGCGAATAACTATCCGGGATTTTGCGCCACTGATTCAAGCGCAAAATCCCGGTGTTTGTACATGGGACATTATGCGCGTGCGAAGCTGTGTCGTCGCCAGCATGAAAACAGGGGCTTGCAGACAAACTATGCCCATCGTTTAGAAGGATATCATTATTATCCCATGAAGGAGCAATAGAATGACTTTTGATAAAATCACCCTGCCTAACGGGCTGCGCATCATCGGGGAGAGGATTCCCCACTTCCGGTCGGTGTCCGTCGGCCTGTGGCTGGGTTCCGGTTCACAGTTTGAAACCGTGAACGAGGCGGGCGTCAGCCACTTTCTGGAGCACATGGTGTTCAAGGGCACCGAGAAGCGTACGGCCCGGCAAATCGCAGAGGAGATGGACGCCGTGGGCGGCCAGCTGAACGCCTTCACCGCCAAGGAGTGCACCTGCTTTTACGCCAAGGTGGTGGACGAGCACCTGCCTCTGGCCATGGACGTGATCTGCGACCTGGCCACCCATCCGGCCTTTGACCCTGCGGAGATGGCCAAGGAGAAGGGCGTGGTGATCGAGGAGATCGCCATGGCCGAGGACACCCCCGAGGACCTGGTGCACGAGCTGATCATGCTGGCCCACTACGGCGACCAGCAGATATCCCGGCCCATACTGGGCACGGAGGAGAGCGTGTCCGGCTGCGCCCGGGAATGCCTGCATGGTTACTGGCAGCGGATGTATCGTCCCCAGAACGCGGTGCTGTCCATCGCCGGCAACTATGAATGGGACGCCGTGCTGGACATGGTCAATAAGCTGCTGGGCGACTGGAAGGCCGAGGGCATGGACAAGCTGCCCTGCGTCACCAGCGAGGTCGAGCCCCGTATCCTGACGAGGGAGAAGGACATCGAGCAGGTGCACATCTGCCTGGGCTATCCGGCGCTGCCGATGGGGGATGAGCGCAACTACGACATCTCCATATTCAACAGCGTGTTCGGCGGGGCCATGTCCTCCCGGCTGTTCCAGAAGATCCGAGATGAAAGCGGCATGGCCTACACCGTATACAGCTACCCCAACGCCTACACCGACACGGGCATGCTGTCCGTCTACGCCGCCACGAATCCCGAAACGGCGGTGGAGGTGTACCGAATGATCGAGGCTGAGGCGAAGGCCATCGCCGAGGGCGGCATGACCGAAAAGGAGTTCGCCATGGCACGGGAGCAGCTGAAATCCGGCTACATCCTGGGGCTGGAGTCCACCTCCGCGCGGATGCAATCCAACGGCAGGCGGCTGTTGCTGATGAACACCACCCGCACGGAGAGCGAGACCATCGACCGCATCAACGCCGTGTCCCTCGACGCGGCCAACGCGCTGATGAAGCAGATGCTGACCGCGCCGCATTCGGTGGCCCTGGTGGGCAAGGGCGTGGATAAGATCGCGGAGAAACTCGGGTGATTGTATGAACATCTGGGGAAAGAACGTTGAGCTGTTCCTGTCCGAAAAATCCGGCGCGCCGCTGGTGGTGCTCAATGGGGAAGCGGGCGAGGGCGCGACGGTCCATGCGGCTGTAAAGGGCCTGACGAATGTGGATTTCACGCTGGCGGCCGTCAGCGGCCTGCGCTGGGAGGACGACCTGACGCCTTGGCCCATCCCGCCGATCATGAAGGGCGGAGCCCCCTGCGCGGGGCAAGCGGACGCCTACATTGAATTGCTGGCAAAGCGGATTCTGCCTGAGATCAGCAGCGGTCTTCCCTCTGCGCCTGAATATATTGCCCTGGCGGGGTATTCTCTGGCAGGATTATTTGCGCTTTACGCGATGTACAGGACGGATTTGTTTGCCCGTGTCGCAAGCGCCTCGGGCTCGCTGTGGTATCCGGATTTTGCGGAATTCGTCAAGAACCATGCGCCCGCGAGGCGACCGGACGCCCTCTACCTGTCCCTGGGCGACAGGGAGGGAAAGACACGCAATCCGCTGATGCGCCCCGTGGAGGAGAACACCCGCATGTTGGCGGAATTCTACCGCGGCGCGGGCATCCGAACCGCATTTGAGCTGAACCCAGGCGGCCATTTCAACGACCCCAACGGTCGCATGGCCAGGGCCATCGCCTGGATGCTGGAGGGGTGAAAACGCCATAGAACGAGCGACGGCTTTCAAACCGTCGCTCGTTCTATGGCGTTTCTGTGATTGCCTCCCGATTTGTCAGGTTCTTCAGCCATCGCTCCTTCTTCAGCCAGAAGTGGAACACCACGACCTTGACCACGTCCACCAGTTTGACACCGCAATACAATACTACCGGACCGACATCGGTCAACAGCGCCAGTGCGAACACCATTGGCGTCATCACGAAGATGGTCAGCCCCGCGTCGGTAAAGGCCCCCATGGCGGTGTCGCCACCGGCCCTGGCAATGGCCTGCTGGGTGTTCATGTACAGCCATGGCACCATGAACAGGGACATCGTCATCACCATCTGCTTGCACAGCGTAATGGCGCTGTCGCTGAGCCGACCAAACACGATGGGCACCAGCAGCGTGGTGGCGAAACCAAAACCCGTCATCGCCAGGCCGAACACCGCTGTGCCGGAAAGCAGCCAGGTCTTCTCCCGACGGGCCTTTTCCAGGTTGCCTTCGCCAAGGGTTTTCCCCAGCAGCACGCCGGTAGCGGAATAGACGCCGCCGAAGGCTACGAAATACAGATTGGCGATGGCGAAGCTGGCTGCCATGCCGGAAACCACGTCCGCGCCGCCCCTGCCGTTGTACAGCGCCGTGGTCACCGTCTCCGACATCACCCACACCATCTCGCAGAAAAGCACCATCGCGCTCTTTCTGAGTATGCTTTTGAACAGCGGGCGGTCGATCTTGAGCAGTTCGGTGGACTTTACAGCGAAGGCGGGCTTTGTGCGGATGTACACGCCGATGAACAGCAACAGCTCCACCACCCGGGCAATGACTGTGGCCAACGCCGCGCCTCGCACGCCTAGCGCCGGGAAGCCCAGATGGCCGTAGATCAGCAGCCAGTTGAACACCGTGTTGGTCAGCGTGGCGATGACGGTTACCACCAGCGGCGTGTTCACCTGGCCAAGGTCTCGCAGGGAGCTGGCGATGCTCATGGATACCGTCATCGGAATGCCGACCCAGAACATGATGCGCATGTATTGCACGGCTTCGTCCAGGATCAGCTCGGCCTGGGTGTTGCCGATCAGCATCAACGAAAGGACCTGGCGGGGAAAAACCAGGGTGACCAGAAGGTAGGGGACGAACGCCGCCAACCCCGCCACCAGTTTGAAGCGGAAGGCCTGTCCCATGCCCTCCGGGTTCCTTGCGCCGAAGAACTGGGTCATGAATATGCCGCCGGACATGCAAATGGCGTTGATGAATACCATGAACACGAACAGCACCTGCCCGGCGACGTTCACGCCGGACATGCAGATATCCCCCAGGCCGGAGACCATGAAGTTGTCGATCAGCGATACCAGGCTTTGGATCAGTTGTTGCAGCATGATCGGCAGCGCGATGGCCAGCGCCTTGCGATAAAACTCCCACGAGCCGAAGAGGCTCCTCCTCTCGATCGTCATATTCCAAATCCTCAATTATACTGTCATCGATATGGGTCGAAAAAAGGACACAGCCTCTCGTCGAAACTGTGTCCTAAACCAGCAGGGGCAGTAAGATTCGAACTCACAACAAAGGTTTTGGAGACCCACGTGTTACCATTACACCATGCCCCTATCTCTTGCGAACACATGGATTATACCGCAAAACAGGAGTGTTGTCAATAGTTGAATTGATTAAATTTAGACTCATTGACGCCGACACCCTTGCGTACACCGGCGAAAAGGGTTACCGGGACGGGAAACGAATTGACAGTGTTACACATAGTCCAAATTATTAACGAAAGAAATTATTCATGTTCCTTGACTAAATACCATGGAAGTTGTATAGTAAAAATGAGCGGTCTAAAAAGGATGATTATACCACGGGCTGTATTGAAATGGAGTGGCAGAATTGTTTAAAAGATCAAAGGGGTTGGACGGCAGGCACCGCAGCGGAACCTCGTATGTAAACCCAAATGTAGTCAATATTATGAAAAAAGTCGAGGAAGAAACCAAGGATCCGGCGTTGTCCCAGAGTGTATATTTTGGCCCTACGGCGATGACCCATATCCGAAGGCTGATCGAGCTGGGCGGAACCATCATCACCGATACCATGCTGCTGGTGAACGACATCAATCCTGGCTTGCTCGGCAACCATGGCACACAGATCGTGTGCTTCATCGACGATCCCCACGTGGTGTCCCTGGCGGAGCAGCGCCATGTGACCCGTGCTGAGGTGGCTGTGGACTATGGCCTGGCCGTACCCGGGCCCAAGCTGATGGTGGTGGGCAGCGCGCCTGCCGCGATCAACCGCATTATCATCCGGCGACAGCATGAGCCCCTCAGCGATGTGTGCGTGCTGGCCGCGCCCACCGGCTTCGCCAGCGTCGTGCAGATGAAGGAGCGCCTGATGGACAGCGACCTCACATCCATCGTCGTGCGTGGTAAAAAGGGCGGCGTTCAGACCACAGCGGCGCTGGTCAATGCCATTCTGCAGGAAATTGCGGAAAACCCAAACGCTTAAGGAAATACCGCGCAATTAAGGTGGTCAGCTGGCGAGTGAATTTTTCGACAGAAGGTTTACTGGCGGTAAATCGAGAAATCTGCAAGCAGCAGATGTCGGAAAAGGCACCGCCAGATGCGCCGCCGTATTGTGCGGTATTTCCTTAATGCGCAATCCAATGAAATAAGATCCTTCGCTCCGGTCAGGTTGACAGATCGTCGTGTCATACTGAGCGGAGCGAAGGATCTTATGCATACTGTGAAAGGGTCCGTTCAATTGCCAAGGATATACGCCTGCAGCGACTGGACCGTCGCAAACGCATGGGGGACGGCGAGTCCGCCCAGCTCCGATGCTTTGCGATAGCCCCAGCTCACCCAGGCACAGTCGATGCCGGCGTTTACCGCGGTCTGAATGTCTGTCTCGCCGTCGCCCACGTACAGCGTGCCATCGGGCTTCGCGTCCAGCGTTTGCATGATTTGAAGGGCGCCGTCCGGGGCGGGTTTTTTGGGTATGTCCGGCTGTTCGCCCAGTATGCAGGCCAGCTTTCCCGATAGATGGGCCCTGCACAATGCCTGGGTGGCGCTCTCCACCTTGTTGGAATTTACCGCCGCTTGGATCCCGACGCTGTCCATGGCGTCCAACAGCTCCGGAATACCGTTGTAGGGGCGGGTATGCACGTTCACGTGGGAGAGGTAATAATCCTTGAAATCGGACAAAGTCCGCTGAAATACGTCGTCATCACAGCCCTCGGGGATCGCCCGGCGAATGGTGCTGGCGATGCCGTTGCCAATCAGGCGTCGCACCTCCTCCCGCGCGCGCAGGGGAAAACCCTGTCGTCCAAGCGCATGGTTCACCGCTTCGGTCAGGTCGTCCAGCGTGTCCAGCAGCGTTCCGTCCAGGTCAAATATCACAAGCTTGTATTTCATTTTAATCACCATATTCCTTGTTCTCAGGCAATCATATCAAATGGACGACATGGGTTCGAGTCGTTCTGGTTAGAATTGCGTTATTTGGGGTAGCTGTTCAGCCCAGCCCTGAATGTATTTGTAGCTTCTGTGGCGGCCCAGGAACCGCCGGTACAGGCTTTTTCGTTGCGGCGGCGCCATCTCGTGGGCGGGAAGCGCGCGCGATTCCGCTACTCCGCCGATGACTGAACAGTTACTATATGGGAAAACATTCCTGACAATGCCCCGGAAGAATTGAATTTACCATGAAAATGTGGTAATATATATCTTGGTTCAGTATATAATTATCGAATCCAGGAGGCGGACCATGCCAGCTTACGAAGCTTTTGCCGGGTTGTACGACGCGCTGATGGACGATGTCGATTATGACGCCTGGGCCGAATACTACCTCGCCCTGATCGGGCGCATGGGTGTACAGCCCCGCACGCTGTGTGACTGCGCCTGTGGCACCGGTTCCATGTCCGTGCGCTTTGCCCGGAGGGGGTTGCGGGTGACGGGCGTGGATCTTTCCGGCGACATGCTGGAGCTGGCTCGGAGAAAGGCGCTGAAGTACGGCGTACAGGCGATGTTCGTCTGCCAGGATATGTGTGCCCTGGCGCTGCCCCGGCCGGTGGACGCGCTGGTGTGCGCCTGTGACGGCGTGAACTACCTGTTGGACGACGAGCGCCTGCGGGCCTTCTTCGGCCGTGCAAGAGAATCCCTGAAGTCCGGCGGCGCGCTGGCCTTCGACATCTCGTCGGCCTTCAAGCTCAGCCGGACCCTGGGCGACAACTTCTTTGGCGAGGACCGGGGAGACATCGCCTACCTTTGGAGCAACCGGTTTGACGAAGCCGCCGGGACCGTCACCATGGATCTGACCTTCTTTACGAAGGAGCGCGACGGGCGCTATCGACGATTCGACGAGCTGCATGTGCAAAAGGCCCATGACCCGGAACACCTTGTGGCGTTGCTGGCGGATTGCGGCTTCGCGGGCGTGCAGGTATTCGGCGACCGGCGATTTGATTCGCCCGCAGCGGATGAACCGCGCATTCACATCGCGGCCATCCGGGAATAATATCGATAAGGAGCATTCTTGAATGAGCGTTATGAATCAGGATGGCATATTGCACATATCCCTATTGGAAGGGCAGGCCCGTGCCATATTGACCGAGAGCACCCAGGTGGTGCAGCGGGCCAAGGACATCCACGGCCTCTCCAAGATCGCCACGGCGGCGCTGGGGCGCACACTAACGGCCACGGCCATGATGGGCAGCATGCTCAAGGGCCGGGACGAGAGCGTCACGGCCTCCATCAAGGGCGGCGGCCCCATCGGCACGGTGTTGGCGGTGTCCGGTGCGGATTGCTCGGTGAAGGGCTATGTGGACAACCCGGCCATCGACCTGCCCCGCACCGGTCCGAAGCTGCCCGTGGGGGCCGCGGTGGGCAAGAGCGGCCGCCTGTCCGTCATCAAGGACCTGCGCCTTCGGGAGCCCTACGTGGGCCAGGTGAACCTGGTCTCCGGCGAGATCGCCGAAGACTTCGCCATGTACTTTACCGCCTCCGAACAGACGCCCTCGCTGGTGTCGCTGGGGGTGCTGGTCAGCAACGGGAAGGTGGAATCTGCTGGCGGGCTGATCGTGCAGTTGATGCCCGGGGCCAGCGAGGCGGCCATTCGCTCCATCGAGGCCAGCGCGGGTATGTTCATGGACATCTCGGGCACGATGAAGGAATACCATCTGGACGGCGCGGTCAATCAGCTGCTTCTGCACCTGCAGCCCCAGGTGCTGGAGCGCCGGGACGTGCGCTATGCCTGCGATTGCAGCCGCGAGCGGGTGGAACGGGCGCTGATTACCCTGGGGGCGGAGGAGTTGACCGATATGATCCAGACCCAGCACGGCGCCCAGGTGGATTGCCACTTCTGTAACAAGCGCTATCGCTTTACCGAGGACAACCTCAAGGCCCTGCTGGCCGCGGCGAGTGCCAAAGGTGAGCTAAAATAAACCGACTTCGGTATTTTCTGCTATATGGGAGCATCAATGGACAAGAATCTCAAAGTCGTCGCCTTCAAGCGGTCCTCGGCCTATGTGCACCACCGGGCCATGATGAACCGCCGGGAGAATAACATCGTGGACGCGCTGGAGTTGCTGCGCCGCGCTGTGGAGGCCGCGCCGGAGAACCGGGAATACCGGCTGGATCTGGCGGAGCTCTACTGTGAGATGGGCTGTCACGAACAGTCCACCCGGCTGCTCTTGGATATGCTGGCCGAGGGCGACGGACCTTCGGAATGCTACTACGGCCTCGCACTGAACCAGCTGGGCATGAACGACCTGAATGGCGCGCGGCGGTCGCTGAGCCTGTACCGGCGGCGGGACCCGGAGGGCGCCCACCTGGAGGAGGTGAGGCGGCTGGCAGCGGAGCTGGATTTCTTCGGCGAACTCAACCATCCCGTCAACCGGAAGCTGTACCGGGCGGGCTGCATCGCCAACAGGGCCTGCGACGCCATGAAGGCGGACATGCCTGAGAAGGCGTGCCGACTGTTCGAGCGCTCTCTGGACATGTCCTCGGAGCAGTACGACATGCGGGCCCTGTACGCCATGGCGCTGCTGATCTGCGGCAGGCGGGAGGCGGCCCTGGAGCAGGCCGGGCGGGCCGCCGCGGGCTATCCGCCCTCGGTGAAGGCCCTGTGCGTCAGCGCACAGGTGTTTGCCCTGTCCGGCGACGCCCATAGCGCCCGGACATTGATATCCCGGGCTATGGAGGAGCGCCCCGGAGGCCAGGACCTGCGCCTGATGATTTACGTGATGGGCGAGCTTGGCATGGACGCCGACGTAGCAACCTACGTGCGCCAGGCATTGCGGGAAGCCCCCTTCGACCGGGATTTGCTGCACATGCGGGCGGTGGCCATGTACCGCACAGGCACGCCGGATGTCCGCGTGGCCCGCTTCTGGGCGCGGATACTGCGCATTGACCCGGCAGACAGCGTGGCCCAGTACTACCAGGAAGCCGCGCTGAACGGGCGATTGGGCGAGGATGCCCCGGATTACAGCTACCAGGTGCCACGCAGGGAGTTTGAGCGACGCCTGCGGGCGCTGGTGGAGCAGTTGAGCCAGGGCTACGAGCAGCTGGAGGCCCGATGGAGGGATGACCCCGCCTTCCGGCAGCTGATGGGTTGGGCGGTGCGGGCCGAGGACCCGCGACTGAGCCGGGCGGCCATGACCGCGCTGACCACCATCGATCACCGGGAATCCCGGAGCCTGCTGCGGATGCTGCTGTTCAACGAGGGCGTGCCGGGGGACCTGAAGATCCACGCGGCATTGGTGCTTCGGATGCAGGGCATCGATTCGGAGGCCATCATGCCGGCCAGGACGGGCCTTGGCCCGGGCTTCATGCCCGACGCGAAGGCGATGATGGCCCGGCTGGGCGTGGGCGAGCGCCAGCTGGTGCGCTATGCCGACGAGGTGCTCCAGCAGGAGTACGGGCTGTCGGCACTCAACCACCTTTTGCTGATTTGGTCGGCCTACCGGCAGCTGCGGGGCACGTCCGTGGACCCGGTGCGCTGCGTTGGCGGCGGCGCGGCGGCGCTGGCCTACAGCTATATGCTGATCTACGGCCCCCAGCCGGACGTCGCCACACTGGCGAAGCAGTTCGGCTGCGACGCGCGGCAGCTGGTGTACTACGCCCGGCGGATCTCCGGGTGCCTGGACAGGATAGCACAAGAATAATAAATGGAGTAAACGATGAAGATACACGATTTTGACGCTAAATTCTACGATTACGCCCGCACCTGGATGGCCATGCACCCCGGCCTGACCGAAAGACAGGTGGAGGACAGCTACAATGAGATCATGCTGAACTTCCTGAACGCCCCGGCCAAGTGGCTGGACGGCGAGAAGCCGGGGGAATATTTCCTGCGCTACAGCGCGCCGAAGGACCTGTTCAAGCTGCTGGAGGAATATGACAAGCGGGACATCGGCCTGCCGGAGCCCCTGTACAGCCGGGTGGTCAGCGTGGGGCAGCCTTGCGTTGCGGGGCTGATGCGCATGGTGGCGGATGGCGACAAGTCTGAATCCCTGCGGGCGACGGCGCTGGCTATATTGGGAGATATCGGCAGCGACGACGCCCTGGACCTGTACGTGGACTTGGTCTGCCGTGGCGGCGAGGGCGACGAGCTGGGCGAGATGGCGGCGGACATCCTCTCCAACGGGGATGGCAGCCGGATTGGGTCGCTGTTGGAGCGCTACGAGGGCGTGGGCGAGTATGGCCAGCAGCGCATACTGGGCATCTGCGCCAACTTCCCCGGGGATGACCGCATACTCGATTACATGCTGGACAAGCTGCGCAACCGACCGGAAGAGCGGGCGCTGTATGCCTCGTTCCTGGGAAAGCTGGGCGATCCGAGGGCCATCGAAACCCTGAAGTCCTTCCTGACGCTGACGGACCTGGGCTACCTGGACTACATCGAGCTGCGCAACGCCATCGAGGAGCTGGGCGGCGACCCCGGTGAGGAGCGGACCTTCTACGGCGACCCGGATTACGAGGCCATGCGCAACATTTGAGGCAAACGTGCACCCTGAAGGGGAGGGAGACCTGTGTACTGTTCACATTGCGGAAAAAAGGTGGGCGAAGACATGCTCTTCTGCCCCTTCTGCGGCAAGCCCATTGTCATCCCTGAGCAGGATGACACGCCGGAAATCCTACCCGTCGCGAATGTGCCATCCGCGCCCGCACAGGAAGAACCGGTGAAGGCGGAAATCACGCCCGAACCGGAGCCGGAAGCCATCGAAGGGGAGAGAACTGGCGTTTCAAACAAACCGACGTCGGTCTTGGAGGACGAAGAGAAGCCGGAGACGACGGATGCGGACGACGCCGCGGCGGAGCTGATGGACTGGAGTCGGGAGCGCCGTAACCACATGGACCAGGATGTCTGGGCCAGACCCCAGGCGCCCACGGAGGATTTTGCCCCGCTGAAGCTGGACGAAGCGGTGGAAAAGCCGGAGGATACGGGCTGGCGGGAGGAGATCGCCCGGAAGAAGCAGTCTGTCAATTTGGAGAAGAAGCCGCCGGAGATCAAGCGGGGCGAGGAGACGCCCGTGCGCCTGGAGGGTACCGCGCCGAAGCTCGACCTGGATGTGCAGGGCGCGAAGCCCCGGGAGAAGGGCCAGAAGCGCCGCAAACCGGCCAACACGCTTGTGCCGACCAAGACGATGGACCCGGAGGACATCTTCATGGATGACAAGCGCGCCCCCTACGATGAGGATGATCCCTACGACGACAACGTAAACGACGACCTGTCGGGCAGCTTCTCCTTCGAGGATGAGGAGGAGAGCAGCTTCTTCATGCGCCATCTGAGGGGCATCGTGGGGTTTGCGCTGTTTGTGATACTGCTATTGCTGTTCGTGATCTATGCCTTCTCCAGGGCGGGGCAGCTTAGCTTGGCGAGGGTCAATGCTGCCTGGAGCAAGGATGCCTACAGCACACTGGGCTACCAGTACTTCCAGGCGCAGGACTACAGCCAGGCAGGGCTCTATTACGAGCGGGCGCTGCAGCGGGACCCCAACAGCTACAGCTTTGCTTCCTCGGCTGCGATGGCCTATTTGCAGGCAGGCAACAATGAGAAGGCAGCGGCGATGCTCAAGCGCTGCGCCGAGATCGATCCCACCAAGCTGGAGCCCTACGTCTATCTGTTGAAGCTGTATCCCGATGCCGCGTCCCGCCCCTGGGACATCACCCAGCTGCTGCTGCAGGGTTACCAGCGCACCGGCGACGCACGGCTGAACGTCACGGGCTGACGATATGGAAAAGGACAACAATCCGGCGCGGACGCCGGAATTCCTGCTCGCGCCGATGGACGGCCTGACCCGCGCATCGTTTAGAAGCATCTGCTTCGACTACGGAGCCGACGGCGCGACCACGGAGATGATACAGTCGCTGGCCTATGGGCGGGCGAAGAAGCCCATGAGCCCGACCTTCATGGAGGTGCTGGTCCGCTACCCCAACGAGCACAACCTGGCCGCACAGTTGATCGGCAGCGACCCGGCGGCGATGGCGGAATCCGCCCGCCGGCTGGAAGCGCTGGGCCGGTTTGACGCCATCGACATCAACATGGGCTGTCCGGCCCGGAAGGTGGTGGGCAGCGGCAATGGCGCGGCGCTGATGAAGACGCCGGACCGGGCGGCGGCCGTCATGGAAGCTGTGCGCGGCGCCACGACCCTGCCGGTGCGGCTGAAGCTGCGCCTGGGCTGGGACGCGGCGCATATCACCGCGCCGTTTCTGGTGGAACAGGCGGAATCATTGGGCTTTGAGAGCGTTACGCTGCACGGGCGCACCCGGGAACAGATGTACCTGGGTCCCGTCGACACGTCAGCGATCCGGGCCATATGCGACGCAACGCACATACCGGTGTACGCCAACGGCGGCGTCACCTGCGCCGTGGATGCGCTGGCCTTCCTGCGGGAAACCCACGCGGCGGGGGTCGCCATCGGCAGGGCGGCGCTGAAATCACCCTGGATATTCGAGGACATCGCCGCACTGAGCAGGGGAGAGGCAGTTGCCCAGCGCCGCGCACCCGAGCGCGTCGTGCTGTTGATCCGACTGGCCGCGCTGACCTGCGGTCACCGCCCCGAAAACGTGGCGATCTGTGAGATGCGCCGCTTCTGCGGATGGATCCTCGCGGGCTTGACCGGATACGATGCAGTGCTGGTCGAGCTGAACCACGTCATCACCCTCGATGCCTTCCGGGCGATGCTGGAGGGATACCTCGATGACCTGGAGCGGCAAGGCGATCTGGAGATCCATCCGGAGCTGTTGCCGAAGATGACGCTGGACACCGTCTCCCATCGCCAGGCACGGCGCATGGCAAAATGGATGTAATACCAGTATAACGTTCGTCAATTGACCGGACTATATGATTAGGCAAAGGTCAGCAATTTTGCAGGTTAACCTCTTCAGTTTCGTATGTAACTGTAGCTCCTATGGCGGCCCGGGGGCCGCCGCTACAGGGCGTCGCTTGTTGTAGCGTCGGCACCTGCGCCGCCATGACTGAATAAATACTTTTGCAGATTATACAGTCCGGTTAAGGAAATACCGCACAATACGGCGGCGCATCTGGCGGTGCCTTTTCCGACATCTGCTGCTTGCAGATTTCTCGATTTACTGCCAGTAAACCTTCGAAATCTGCAATTGCATCTGTCGAAAAATTCACTCGCCAGCTGACCACCTTAATTGCGCGGTATTTCCTTAATAAAAGACGCTGTCCCAGTATAACTAATAGAGAGAACTGTTCATACTGTATTCGTATCTGTTCAGCTGTGGCGGCAAAGCGGAATCGCGCGCGCTTCCCGCACACGGGATGACGCCGCCGCGACAGATGATACCTTTGATTGGAATGAACAGATCCAGACACAAAACGAAGGCAGGCTGCCGAAACAGCCTGCCTTCTTCATTGTCGCGTTGGGTTACATGTCAGCGTCTTCTTCGTAGTCTTCTTCGTAGTCTTCTTCGTAGTCATCGTCGGGATTATCTTCATAGCCTTCGTCGGGGTTTTCGTCAGAGCTGTCGTCCTGCCCTTCGTCAGCGTAGGTGCTTGCGCCTGCAGAAGGGTTGGGGTTCGGGTTGGCGTAGCTCTGGTCCGCGTCCTTCAACACGGTCAGCGTTTCGGCGTCGAGGACGGGGTCCATCGTGTCGATCAGCGTCAGCTCCATGGCGAAGGTCTCGTTACAATAGCTCTGGAAGCTGCTGATGGCGTTGGCCGTGGCTTCATCCAACAGACCCGGCGTGTAGGCATCGGTCACCAGCCAACCCAGGCTGACGAGCCGGGTTTGCATGGCGGCGATTTGTTCTTCGGTCAGCGTGATGGCGCTGACGTCCTCGACATCGATCCCTTCGCCTTCGGAAACGGGTTGCTTCTTCGAGTAGTATTCGCCGGAGTCATCGGAATAATCCTGCTCAGGCTCCTGATAGTCGTCCTCAGGCTCCTGGTAATCGTCTTCAGGCTCCTGGTAATCGTCTTCAGGCTCCTGGTAATCGTTCTCAGGCTCCTGATAATCCTCCTCGGGTTCCTGATACGCTTCGTCCTGTTCAGGCTCGAGGGACTCCTCCTGCTCAGGCTCCTGGTACGCCTCGGTGGCATTTTGCTGGTAGTCCTCACCGGAATCGTCATCGTCGGACGGCCCGTCCGCCTCCTCGGACTCCTGGTATTCCTCCTCGGCATTCTGCCATTCGTCGTCGTTGGCGTCCTCGTCGTCCTGAACCAATGCATTGCCGTCGTCGTTCTCGTCGTCGTTGTCGAGACTGTCATCCTCGGCGGCAGCTCCGGTATACAGGGCAAAGGTGATCGAGCTGGTGGCGCCGTCAGCCTCTGCGCCGCCGACGGGAATAGCCGTGACGACTAGGGTGTAAACCATGTTGGGGTCCATGCCACTGGTGTGGGCGGACAGTGAGTTGTTCTCAACCATCCGGGAATCCAGCACGTTGCCGTTGGTATCCTGCAGTTCAATCTTATACTGGCCTACATTGCCCTCCGATTGCCAGCTCATGGTGAGGATGTCGCCGGAGACATAGCTGATGCCATCCCGTTCCTCCTGGACATAATCGAGGGTGATGACCGGCGCGGTCACGCTGCCGGAATTCGATTCCCCTTCTTCGGGCTGTGCTGTGTCAGGTTCCGGAGTCTCGGGCTGGTCCGTATCAGGCTCCAGGGTCTCAGACTGCGTCGTATCGGGCTCCAGGGACTCGGGCTGCGTCGTATCGGGCTCCAGGGACTCGGGCTGCGTCGTATCGGGCTCCAGGGACTCGGGCTGGTCCGTATCGGGCTCCAGGGTCTCAGGCTGATTCGTATCGGGCTCCAGGGACTCGGGCTGGTCCACATCAGGCTCCAGGGTCTCTTCATCGGTTTGTTCGGTGCTGTTGTCAGGCTCCAGCACCTCAACGTCGGTTTGCTCAGTAGGATCTGGTATGAGTTCCTCGGGCGCCTCGGTGGGATCGGCCACGAGATCCTCGGGTTCTTCGGTGGGATCGGGCACGAGCTCTTCGACGGGCTCGAAGGTGGGCATCGGCTCGAGGATTTCTTCGGGCTCGTCCTCGTCCTCATCCTCATCCTCTACCTCGACCTCAACATCCACTTCAATCACCTCATCGGGATCCTCAACGGGCTCGGGCGTGGGATCGGGCTCGGGCAGCTCCACCTCGGGCAGCGCGAAGAGCTCCGAATTGGCACGAGCATCCCTGATGCTGCCGTTCTCGGGGATGGCGTACACGGTAATTGTGTAGATCTCTCCGGCGTTCATGGCGTTGGAGCTGATGCTGGCGCTGCGGTTGGACATGGTATCGTCCACGAGCACGGCGCCGCTCTCGTCTTCGATGCGCACTTCATAGCTGCCTACATTGCCCTCGGCATACCAGTCGAAGGTGATGGTGCCCGGCAGCAGGTAGCGCACGCCGTTTTCAATGCGGGCCACGACGCTCATGTCAATCTCGGGCAGGCCGACGGTGTCGATCATATAGGCCTCTTCCTCGGGCTCGGTATCGATCCTGACGAAGCGGATATTGCCTTCGGTAACGTGCCTGCGGTTGCCATCCGCGGGGTAGGCCCTGACGCGCAGCGTGTACACCACATCGAAATCCAGCGTGGCGATGGAAACGCCGGTGCTGGTCATCTGTGTATCGTTGTCGAAATACACATTGCCCCTGGAATCGCTGACGCGGACGTTGAAGTGATCCACATCGCCTTCGACATCCCAGTCAAAGATGACATAGCCACCGGAGGTGCTGGCCTCGGAGATGTAGTAGATGCCGCGATCCACGTAGTCATAGTCCTCCACGTAGATGTCCGGATCGCTGATGTAGGTGGGCTTCACATATTCGGGGGCGTCGTCGGAGAACAGCAGCATCTGGGTACGCACGGTGGCCACGCCGGTGGGCTTCAAGCCGACCTTGCGCTGGAACAGGGCGACGGCCTCCTTGGTCTGCCGGCCGAAGTAGCCGTCGACGGGACCGTCGTAGTATCCCAACTCCATCAGGCGGCGCTGCAGGCGTGCGACGCGCTGGTTGTTGTCGCCGCGGCGAAGCACGATGTAGCCGGAGGCCTCGGGGGCTTCGTCGGAGAACAGCAGCCGCTGCATGGCCGCGCTGGCATGGCTGGTCTCCCGCAGGCCTGCCGTGCGCTGGAATACGCGCACTGCCGATGCGGTCTGGGAGGTGTAGGTGCTGCCGGGGCTGCATTCCAGATAGTACAGGTCCCTCAGGCGGTTGTTCAGCTCGCGCACGCGATAACCGGTGTCGCCGGGATACAGGTCGATATAGCTGGAGCAGTATGCCGCCCTGTCGGAATAGAGGCGCTTCAACGTCTCCCGGGTGGCGGTGGTGGTCTCCGGCAGGCCGTTTTCATCCTGGAACAGCTGCACGGCCTTCAGCGTGCGGGGCCCAAAGATGCCGTCCGCGGCGTCGGCCAGGTAGCCCAGCTCGCGCAGGCGCTCCTGCATCTGGCGCACGCGCATGCCGCGGTTGCCCCGGGTCAGCTGGCTGTAGGGGTCATAGGCGCCCAGCTTGCCGGAGAGTATGATCCGCTGCAGCTCGGCATCGGCCACGCCGGTCACCGGGCGGCCCAGGTCGGATTGCAGCAGCTGCACGGCCGCCTGGGTGCGGGGACCGTAGATGCCGTCCACATAGTAATCGTAGTAGCCCAGGTCCTTCAGGGGCTGCTGGATGGCGCTCACGGCGTCGCCGCGGCTGCCCCTGGACAGGGTGGCGTATTGGGGGGTGGGCTTCAGCTTCTCCCAGGCGTTCTGCTCGCCCTTCAGCTTGAGAGTGTCAATCAGACGCAGCACGAGCGCGGCGGCGTCGCCCTCTGATTCGAACTCGATGAACGAGAAAGTGGGTTTGGCGGTCTTGTCCGTCAGCTGGGCGTACACGTTCAGCTGGCCGCTCATACCCTCGATGCGCAGGCCGTCCACGTTGTATTCCGCGGGCAGGTTGTAGGCCGAGAGATCGGAATAGCGCTTGAACACGCCCAGGGTGCCCTTGGCGATGTCCACGCGGCACACGGTGTTGTCGGCGGCCAGCATAAACAGCGATTTGCCGCTGGCGGTCAGCTGATCCTTCATCTTTACGCCGGGAGTCAGCACGACCTTGGAGGTCTTCGCGGCGGCGTCATAGGCCTTCAGCCGAAGGGCGCTGCCGGTGCGGGTAATGTAATACAGGGTGTTGTCCAGCCAGGTAAAGGCGGTCACGTCGGTGTCGACCAGGCTGGTTGTGTAATTGAACCGGCTCTTCAGGTACAGCTCTGAGGCATCGGTCAGGTAGGCTTCGTAACGCTCGCTGGTCGCGCCGCTCCTGGGCATGCCGCCGTTGTAAATATCAAAGCGGCCCGTATCCGCCATATAAAGCATCGTGCCGGCTCCGTCCACCAGCTCGACGATCAGCCCCTCCGCTGACATGTACAGCCGGTCGATGGGTTCGGCGGCGGTGTAGACCACCTCGTTGCCCAGACTGTGCAAATCGACGCGGTTCAGCTGGGTGCGCTTGGCGCCGGTCACATAGTAGGCGGTGTCGTCGTCGGCCAGGCAGGCAGCCTTGACATCGGTGGAAATCAGGGATTCCTCAAGGCTCTGCAGGTCGACCATGTAAAGATCCTGGCTGTCCAGGAATTCGTCCGGGCTCAAATAGAGCACGCGGTAGGCGTCGATGCCCAGGACGTTGTCCGCCGTCTTGACGTTGATGGCCTCCGTCCGTCCGGGCAGGTAGAGGTGCCCCTGGCCGTCTACGTAGGCGGCAAAGGCATCGCTGCGGGCGACGGGCTGGCCCTCCGCCACCGCAAAGGGGGCGGTGAGCAGGCACAGCGCCAGCAGCACGATGAACAATGCTGTTTTCTTCATGGTCCTGTCCTCCTGATGATGGTAGTGCTTAGACGCGCCCCGAAGCCCCGCGGTTCCCGAGGGACCCGAAACGCTATAATTTTGTAAGCGCGATATGCAGACCCGTCCTGTGACGCGCCGCTTCCATTATTGTGGCACAATTTAATGAAAATGTCAATTAAAAGGATATTTCGCGCAGGGATACTTCGCGGAATTACAAAAGTATTGACGCCCCTGCTTGCGCCGTAACATTTTCGTGATTCGACGTTGTGACCGTGATATGTCGCGGCTGTGGGGATTTGGGGCTTTGAGGCATGAGCCGCCCCTTTCCGCCATAGGATTATCATTGAACGGAGGCGGGTTGATGGGGGCTTTGGACAGGCTGAAGGCGCTGCTGCCTCCGGATGCGGCCGTGCTGCTGGCAAGGCATGGCGCTGCGGTGACCCAGGTCCGGCTGCGGGCGGGCAGGCCGGTGCAAGTGGATACGGACCGTGGCGGCAATGCGCTGTCCGACGCGCCGCTGGAACAGGACGCGCTGGGCGGGATACTGGCGGCGCTGATGGAGTACAGCGTCTATGCCCGACAGGAGGAGCTGGACCGGGGCTATTTTACACTGGACGACGGCAGCCGGGTGGGTGTATGCGGCAGGATGGTGGGGGAGGGGGAACGCGTCCGGATGACCGGCATCGGCTCGGCCTGTGTGCGTGTGGCCAGGCCGGTGGCGGGGTGCGCGGACGGGATTCTTCCATTTATTCTGCCATCGGATGGAAGGCTGCGCTCCGTACTGCTGCTGTCGCCGCCGGGCATGGGCAAGACCACGATGTTGCGGGACGTTGCCCGGCAGCTCTCCGACGGGGGCATGTGCGTGAGCATTGCCGACGAGCGGCACGAGCTGGCCGCCTGTCACATGGGCGTGCCAACGCTGGACGTGGGTTTGCGCACGGATGTGATGGACGGCTGTCCCAAGGCACAGGCCATCGCCCGGATGATCCGGGGAATGGCGCCCCAGGTGATCGTGGCGGATGAGATCGGCAGTGAAGACGATGCCCGGGCCCTGGCTGATGCCGTGCGCTGTGGGGCGGGAATCGTGGCCTCCGCCCATGCCCATGGGCTGGAGGCGGCGCTGTCCCGGCCCAACCTGCGCTCCGTGCTGGACGGGGGCATCGTGGAGGCCGTCGTGCTGTTGGGCCCCTGTCCGGGCCTGGTGCAGGGCGTTTGGCACAGGGAGCGGGGAGAGGGGGTGGCAGCCTGGAGACGCGCATAGCGCTGGCGGCCTGTGTGGTGCTGGGCAGTACGCTCTGCGGCAAGGCGGCGGCGGACGCCGCGCGAAGGCGGTATCGGGTGCTCTGCGCGCTGGCGGAGCACCTGCAAACCCTGCGCATCCACATGACCGGGATGCTCCAGCCCGTGCAGCGCGCGCTGGAAAGCGCCGGCTGCCCCCTGATGAAGCGGGTCGCGGAGGGCATGCGAGAGGGGCGCAGCGCCGCAGAGGCATGGCAGGCGGTGCGGGGAAGCGTCACGCGCCGGGGCGGACCGGCGGACGCGCTGGCGGCGGACGATCTCGAGGCACTGGACGTGCTGTTCGCGCAGCTGGGCCAAAGCGGCCGGGAGGAGCAGGAGGCGCTGCTGGGCGCGACGCTGGAGACGGTGGGCCGCCTTCGCGACGGCGCGCTGAAGAAGGCGGGGGAGGCGGACAGGCTCTATGTCTCCCTGGGGTTCCTGGTCGGGCTGATGCTCGCCCTGATCGTGATATGAGGTGTGGATATGGACATCGATTTTGTGTTTCGCATCGCGGGTATCGGCATCATTGTCACGGTCATTTCCCAGCTGTTGACCCGGGCGGGGCGGGACGATATCGCCCTGCTGGCCACGCTATCGGGGCTGGTGGTGGTGCTGATGATGGTGGTGGGCATGATCTCGGATTTCTTCACCAGCATCCGAAGCCTGTTACAGATATGAACGACGCTACAGCGGCAAAGCTGGGCGCGTTTCAAGCATAGGATTCTTCGCTTCGCTCAAAAACGGCAGCGCGATACGTGTCATCCTGAGCGGAGCGAAGCGAAGTCGAAGGATCTTTAAGGGAGGTCTGGCCTGTGATATTGAAAATCACGGCGCTGTGCATCGCGGTGGCGATGATCTGCGCCGCCTTGCGCGTGCAGCGACCAGAATTGGCCACGGCGGTGTCGCTGGCGGGGGGACTCGCGGCGCTGGCCATGGCCTGGTCCCAGATGACCGGAGCCGGGTCGCTGCTGAAGGGCTTCAGGCTGCTGCTGGGCCAGGACGATGACGTGGCAGCCGTGATCCTGAAGGGGGCGGGCATCGCCATCGTGTCCGAGCTGGGAACCCAGCTGTGCGCGGACGCTGGGGAGCGGGCGCTGGCAGGGCGAATCGCCCTGGCTGCCCGTCTGGCGACACTGGGGCTGTGCGCGCCGATGCTCTTACAAATCACGAGCCTGGTCACCGACGCGCTGACATGAAACGGCTGCTCCTGCTGGCGACGCTGCTCATGCTGCTGACGCCCGGGGCGCTGGCCTGGGAACCCGCCGGGGGGTTGCTGGACAGGACCGGTTTTACAGAACTGGAGGCGCTCTCAGAGGCATTGGATGGGCCGGACGTCCGTGAGATTGCCGGAATGGTGCTGTCTGGGAAGCTGCCGGTTAGCAGGGATATCCCTGCCCAGGCCCTCCGGCGGATGTCTGAATCGGTCAGGAAGGCCCTGCTTCCGGCGCTGTCGGCGCTGGTCGTTCCGGTGCTGGTGACGCTGGCGCTGGGAATGGTTCTCGGCGCGGACAGCGGGCCGCTGACGCTGCTGTGCCGGCTGGCGACCGTCTACAGCCTTGCGCGGCAATATGCCGGGGCGCTGGCGGTTGCGCGGCAGGGCATGGCTGTTGCGGTCCGGATTGCCAATACCGCCGCGCCGGTGGTCGCCGCGGCGCTGGCGCTGACGGGCAGGGCGGCTTCGGCGGCGACGCTGACGCCGCTGTCCGCCATCTGCGCCGACGGTATCGAAAACGCGCTGCTCGCCTGGGGCTTGCCGCTGTCCGGCATCGCCGCCATCGTCGCCGCCGGAGGCAGCCTCTCAGACCGATTCAGGCTGCACAGGCTGTTTCGGCTGCTGTGCAGGATGCTTACATGGAGCGTGGGCATGCTGATCGCCGCGTTCGTGGGCATGATGGCCCTGCAGGGGCGTCTGGCAGCGACCCGGGACGGCGCTTCGACCCAGGCAGTGCGCCAGGCGCTTCGGGGGCTGATTCCATTCATCGGCGGATCGGTGGCAGATTCCTCGGGGGCGCTGGTGGAAACCGCGCTGGCGGTGCGCAACGCGGTCGGCGTGGCGGGGATGCTGATATTGCTCGCAACCGCCGTGGGTCCCGCGCTGCAATTGGGGGCGCACATGCTGTCTTTGAAGCTGGCCTCGGCCCTCATCGAGCCGGTGGCGGACCCGGGCATCACCCGTATCGCCGCCGGCTACGGCGAGATCGCCGGGTTGCTGCTGGCGCTGTACGCGGGCAGCGTGCTGCTGGTGGCGCTATTGCTCGGAGCGGGGTTGGGACTTCTGGGCTTCTGAGGGCGGAGGGCGACGTATGGACATGCAGGCGCTGGCAGAGGCCGCCCGGGGGCTGTTTGGCATCTGCGTGGCTGTGGCGGCGATGGAACTGTTGAACGGATCGGGTTCCGCGGCGAAGCCCTTCCGGTCCCTCTGCGCGCTGGCGGCGACGCTGTGCGCCCTGCGCATGGCCGTCAGGCTGTTCTAAGAGAAAGTATTCAGAGGAATGGCACCCTATGGTGAAGCGGCTATTGGACGGGTTCCGCGGCGCGCGCCGGTTCGAGTGGTTTGCCGCCCTGGCGCTGGCGGCGCTGCTGGCGCTGCTGCTGCTCAACCACGGCGGGGGCGGCGAGACAGGCACCCCGCTGGAATTGCGGGTGGAGCGGATATTGCAGCGCATCGAAGGCGCGGGCAGGGTCAGCGCCATGATCACCCAGGGGGAGGACGGCGCCGTGACGGGCGTGCTGATCGTGTCGGAAGGCCTGTCTGACATGAAGACCTACCTGCGCCTGCAGCGGGCGGTGTCGGCCTTGCTGGACGTTGCGCCGGAACATATCGAGATCATCGGCGGCGAAGCCTTTGGAGGTGGACTATGAAAAGGGCGACAAAGTGGGGCCTGGGCCTGTTGGCGCTGGCGGCACTGCTGGCGGCGGACGCGCTTCTCACGAGGACGCTGGTGCTCAGGCAGGCGAACCGGGCGGGCAGCGCCCCGGTTTACAGTCCGGTCAGGAGCGATCCGATGGCGGCCTTCCGTCTGGAGCGGGAAGAGCTTCGCGCCCGGCAGGAGGCTGAACTGAATGATATCATCCACGCCCCTGATGTCGATGGGGAGACCGCGGCCCGGGCCCGGCGGCAGCTGCTGGATATGCTGGAGCACGCCCGTGCGGAGAGCGCCATCGAGGGCGTGTTGCACAGCCGGGGCTTTGAGGACGCCCTCGTCAGCGTCAGCGACGCGGCGGCAAACGTGCTCATCCGCGGGGATGGCGTGACCCGCGCCCAGAGCGCCGTCATACTGGACCTGGTCATGCGGGAAACGGGCATGACGGGTGGGAATGTGAAAATCATTCCGGTAAAATAACGGAAAGTATTTGCGCGGCGGCGCGTTTTCTGCTATAATGGATTCTGTATAAGGAGGTATGCCATATGAGCGATAATTATCCTTCCGATGTCAAGCTGAATGAGAATCCCAACGGCACGGTTTCCTTCGCCACGGAAGTCGTCGCCACTATCGCCGGTCTCGCGGCCACCGAGGTCGACGGCGTCGCCAGCATGATCTCTCCTTCTTCGGGCCTGGCAGACATGTTTTCCCGCAAGAGCAACCGCAACCTGACCAAGGGCGTTCGCATAGATTTGGAGGACAACAGGGTTTCCGTGGATGTGACCATCACCGTGGACTACGGCTCGCCCATCCCCGACGTGGCCAAGAACATCCAGGAGAATGTCAAGAAGGCCATCGAGACCATGAGCGGCCTGGACGTGAAGAACGTGGACGTTCACGTGACCGGCATCAGCTTCGAGCGCGAGCAGCGCGCCAACGCCGAACTGGACGAGCAGCACCGCAAGATGCTGGAGAAGACCGTGGAGGTCGAGGCTGTGCCCGCAGCGGAAGCCCCGGAGGCGGCGCTCGGGGATGCCGACGAGGCCGATGAGGTGTTGGCCGATGAGACCGAGGCCGTTGAAGCGCAGGCCGAAGCGGAGGACGGACTGGACGAGGACGCGGAGGACGACGCCGAGGAGGACGCCGAGGCGCCCGAGTCCGAGGAAGTGGCCGAAGACGCCTTCGACGCCTATGATTCCGGGAAAGACGAAGCGTAACAGAAAAAGAACAGTGGAGAAAACCGCGCGTCCAAGCCTGATGCGGGCCGCGGTGGAATGAGGTGCGTATGAGACTGAATTTGGGCAATAAGATACTGATGCTGCTTCACTGGCTGTGTTCCCTGATGATCTGCGTGGCCTTCGCGCTGTGCATCATTGTGCCGGACCTGCGGGGCGACCTGATCGCAAGGGCCGAGAGCTCCTTGGGCAGCGTGGGCGCCCGTGTACTGGGCGCGGTACTGCTGGCGCTGTATGTGGCGCTGTCGGTGGCCGTGCTGCTGCGGCTGATCCGCAGAAGGCGGCGTGAAGAACAGGGTTTCATCACCGTGGGCTCTGATGAAAAGGGCAGGGTGCGCATTGCCGTTTCCGCCGTGGAGCAGATGGTGCGCCAGTCGGTGCGGAGCATCGACGGCATCTCTGATATGAAGATGGATATCGAAGGCGCGGATGAAGCCATCATCATAGGCATTACCGCGACCATTGCGAACGGCGCCCATGTGCCCACCCTCACGGCCAACATGCGGCGCGCCATCACCCAGTTTGTGGAGGACAGCTGCGGGGTCGCGGTGCAATCGGTGACGGTCACCATCGACGCCGTCAACGGCAAGGCCGACGCCTCCCGCCACATGCTGGGACGCAACAAGCCCCAGGCGGACATGGCCACACCGACCTATGCGCCCCAGGCGAGCGCATCCGGCTACGATACCGAGCCGGAGCCGGTTTCCATGGACGACGCGCCTGTAGCGGAACCCGCTACCAGAACATGGGAGAGCGCACCGGCGGCGGAGACGACCGCAGAGGCCGAGGATACAGCCAAAACGGAAGCTTTTGCCGAGACGCAGACGCCCGCCTATGACCCGGACAAGCCCTACGAATCCGAGTTTGCCAAGGATTATGCCGCGATGAAGGCCCGGGAGAACGGTGGAGATGTTGAAGCCCCGGAAGACACTGAGCCCGAAGAATGACGTCGACCGATTAATCAATGAATGAACCCTGTTGCGGCGGCACATGCAAGTGCCACCGCAACAGTTGCGCTTTGAAGCGTTGCTTTTCAATACTTTCGCGAAAAGGCAGGTATTTGTTATGGATAGAACGATGGCCCGGGCCCAGGCCATGAAGCTGATCTACGAATGGGAGATGGGCGGCGATGGCGGCGAGGAAACGCGCCTGAACCTGTTGGAGGTCAAGCCCAACGAACGGGAGGCCGACTTCATGAACCGCATGTTTGAAGGCGTCGTGGCCAACGTCGCCGCCATCGACGAAAAGCTGACGCCGTTTTTGAAGGGCTGGTCGATCGACCGGGTGACCCGCGTGGATCTGGCGATACTGCGCCTGGCGGCCTACGAGCTGATGCTGGGCGAGACGCCCAGGGGCGTGGTGATCAACGAAGCCGTAGAGCTGGCCAACCAGTATTCCACGGACAAGGCCGGCGGTTTCGTCAACGGCGTACTGGGCAACCTGGGGCGCGCCCTGGACGAGGACGGGAGCGCCCGGGACGGGGCATGAACGGCCAGACATACGGCACGGGGACGCTGAGCGTCTCCGAATTGAACGAATACGCCCGGAAGCTGCTGGCCGGGGATCCATTGCTGCGGTCACTGGAGGTCAGCGGCGAGATTTCAGGCTACAAGCATCACTACAGCGGCCATCGCTACTTCTCCCTGAAGGATGAAAACGCCAGGGTGCAGTGCGTGATGTTTCGCCAGCACGCCCTGGGACTGGATTTCCAGCCCGCCGACGGCATGCGTGTGACGGTGCGGGCATCGGCGTCGATCTATCCTCAAAACGGCAGCTTCCAGCTGTATGTCACCGCCATGCGCCAGGCCGGACAGGGCGAGTTGTACATTCGCTTTGAAAAGCTGAAGCAGAAGCTGATGGCCGAGGGACTGTTCGACCCGGCGCGGAAGCGGGAGATTCCCGCTTTCCCGAGGGTGATCGGCGTGGTGACCTCCCAGACCGGGGCCGCCATCCGGGACATCATCCATGTGGCCCGGCGGCGCAATCCCAACGTGGGCATCGTGGTATCGCCCTGCCTGGTGCAGGGCCCGGGGGCCGCGGCGGACATCGTGCGGGCCATGGACCGGCTGAACCGGGCGAAGGCCTGCGACGTGATGCTGGTGGGGCGGGGCGGCGGCTCAATCGAGGACCTGTGGGCCTTCAACGAGGAGGTCGTGGCCCGGGCCATCGTCGCGTCGCCCATCCCCGTGGTCAGCTGCGTGGGCCACGAGGTAGATTTTACCATATCGGATTTCGTGGCGGATCTGAGGGCGCCGACGCCCTCCGCCGCGGCGGAGCTGACGGACGGCATGGTGGCGCGGCTGGCCGGGGCGCTGCGCAGCGGCCAGCGGGTGCGCCGCCTGGCGCTGGAGCGGGTGACCGCCTCCGCCATGATGACATCTCCCCGGCGGGCGCTGATTGAGCCCCGGCTGAACCAACTGGAGATCATTGAACGCCGGCTGGGCATGGTTATGCCGGCGCGTTTGGAGCGCTGTCGGCACAGGCTGGGCGCCTTGTCGGCGTCGCTGCGGGCGCTGGACCCGGCCTCCGTGCTGGAGCGGGGCTACGCCGTCGTCCGGCAGGAAGGGCACATCCTGCCCCGGGCGACGCTGGCCGACGGGAATCTGCCGGTGCGCGTTTGCTTTGCCGACGGAGAACTGCTGGCCGACATCACCGCTATAGAGTCAAAGGATGGACACCGATGAAAAAGAAGATTACCTTTGAAGAGGGCATGCAGGAGCTGGAGGCGCTGGTGCAGGGGCTGGAGGCCGGGGAGCTGTCCCTGGAGGATTCCTTCAAGGCCTACGAAAAAGCCCTCGCGCTGAAAAAAAGCCTGAGCGCCCTGCTGGATGAAGGCGACAAGCGCATCCGTGTGCTGACGGACGCAGGAGAAACCGAGCTCAATACCGAGGAGGCCCCATGATGACGCTGAACGATTACGCGAGCCGGGTCAACCGGCGCTTGAACGAGATTCCCGCGGTGATCGCTGACGATCGCTTTGAAATCGGTGAAATGCCCGGGCTGCTCAGCCGGTCCATGCGCTACAGCCTCGAGGCTGGCGGCAAGCGCCTGCGCCCCAGTATGCTGCTGGCGGCAGTGGACATGTTGGGCGGTGACACGACGGACGCGCTGGACTTCGCCTGCGCGGTGGAGATGATTCACACCTATTCGTTGATCCACGACGACCTGCCCGGCATGGACGACGACACCCTGCGCCGGGGCCGCCCCACCAACCACGTGGTTTTCGGCGTGGGCCAGGCAATACTGGCAGGCGACGGCCTGCTGAACGTGGCCTTCGAGACGATGCTGAACCATGCCTGCGCCCATCCCGAAGGGGCGACGCGATACCTCGCGGCCATTCGCGAAATCGCCACTGGCGCGGGCGTCACCGGCATGATTGGCGGCCAGGTGATGGACCTGCACTGCGAACGCGCCGGCATCGCCGATGAACGCGCGTTGGCGTACATCCAGTACGGCAAGACCGCCTGCATGTTCATCCATCCCCTTCGCGCCGCGGCGATGCTGTGCGGGGCCGGGGAGGACGACGCGAAGGCGCTTGCCGACTACGGCAGGGCCTTCGGGCTACTGTTCCAGGCCACCGACGACCTGCTGGACGTCACCGGCACCCAGGCTGACATGGGCAAGACCCTGGGCAAGGACGCCGAGAGTGGCAAGCTGACCTGTATCTCCGCCTACGGGCTGGAGGGTACGCGGGCGCGGGTGGCACAGCTGCACAGCGAGGCGTTGGAAGCCCTTTCGCGCTTCGGCGATCGGGCAGACTTCTTCCGCGAGCTGGTGGACGCCATGGTGGATCGCACCAAGTAACTGTTTTACTGGAGAACGACGGATGCTTATAGAGCAGATACACGAGCCGGCAGATCTGAAAAAACTGAATATCAAACAGTTGAAACAGCTCTGTGATGAGCTGCGCTCTGAAATCATCAACGTGGTCTCGGAGCACGGCGGCCACCTCGCCTCGAACCTGGGCGCGGTGGAGCTGACCGTGGCTATACACTACGTGTTTGACACCCCGGTGGACAAGCTGGTGATGGACGTGGGGCACCAGTCCTATGCCCACAAGTTGCTGACCGGACGCTACCAGGACTTTCACACCCTTCGCCAGAAGGGCGGTATCAGCGGTTTTCCCCAGCAGGAAGAGAGCGAATACGACGCATTTACGGCGGGTCATGCCTCCACGGCCATATCCGCTGCCCTTGGCATGGCCCGGACCCGGGACATCATGCGGGGAGACAACGAGGTCGTGGCGCTGGTGGGCGACGGGGCCCTGACCGGCGGCATGTGCTACGAGGCGTTGAACGATGCGGGCCAGAGCAACACCCGCATGATCGTGGTGCTCAACGACAACGACATGTCCATCGCCCCCAACGTGGGCGCGCTCAGCCGCTATCTGACCCGATTGCGCCAGAGCAAGGGCTACATCGCTGTCAAGCACGGGGTGCGGGACCGGCTGGAGAAGCACCCGAAGTTCGGCGAGCCCCTCTACCGCGGCCTCAGCAAGTTCAGGAACAAGATTCGTTCACTCTTTGTGGACGACAAGTTCTTCTCGGCCCTGGGCTTCAAGTACATCGGCCCCGTGGATGGCCACGACCTGCGCCACCTGATCCGGGTGCTGCGCCGGGCAAAGGGTGAGGATAAGCCCCAGCTGATCCATGTGGTCACCCAGAAGGGCCGGGGCTACCAGCCCGCGGAGGACCATCCCGTCACCTTCCACGGCGTCGCGCCGTTCTTCCTGGAGTCCGGTTCCCGGAAGCAGGAGGGGGAGACGGCTTCGGGCAAGGTGGTGGCCAGCCAGCTGGCGGATATGGCGGAGAGCGACATCCGCATCTGCGCCATCACCGCTGCCATGCCCATGGGTACCGGCATGGACGTCTTCCAGAAGGCCCATCCCGATCGCTTCTTCGATGTAGGCATCGCCGAGGAGCACGCCGTTACCATGGCGGCGGGCATGGCCAGCCAGGGCCTGAAGCCCTATGTGGCCATCTATTCCACCTTCCTGCAGAGGGCCTATGACCAGATCATGGTGGATGTGTGCCGAAATGGCCTGCCCGTCACCTTCCTGATCGACCGGGCCGGCCTGGTGGGCGAGGATGGCGAGACCCACCAGGGCGTGTTTGACCTCAGCTACCTGCGCAGTGTTCCGGGGCTGGTGGTCGCCGCGCCCAGGGATGTGCGGGACCTCAAAAAGCTGGTGGAGATCAGCCAGGACTATAACGGCCCGATGGCCATACGCTACCCCAAGGGCTGCGAGGACATGGGCCCCGGCATACAGAGCCAGCGGCGCTTCTCCATCGGCCAGTGGGAGCTGCTCAGCGACGGCAGGGACGTAATGATCTTTGCCGTGGGCCGCATGGTGCCCATGGCGATGCAGGCGGCCATCGAATTGATGGGCAAGGGCATCTCCGTCGGCGTGGTGGACGCGCGCTTTGTCGCGCCGATGGACATGGACCTGCTGCGCAGGAAGGCCGCGGGCGTCAGGCTCGTCGTGACCGTCGAGGAGAACGTGCTGGCCGGAGGCTTCGGCGAGGGCGTGCTTGACGCGCTGGCGGCGGGGAATATCGGCGTACCGGCGCTGACGCTGGGCGTGCCGAATCGGTTCATCGCCCAGGCCACCGTGGCCCAGCAGACGGCGGAATGCGCTCTCGACGCGCTGTCCATTGCCCACCGCGTCCGCCAGCGGCTGTCGGAGATCGGGGAGGCACAGCGATGAAGAAGCGCAGGGCGGATGAAGCCCTCGTCAGCGACCTGGGGCTGGAATCCATCGCCCTGGCCCGGGCACTGATTATGGAGGGCCGGGTCATGGCCGGGGACCGAAAGATACTGCGCGCCAGCGAGCTTTTGAAGCCCGGCGATGCGCTCAGGGTGCGCGGAGAGCTGGATGCCTATGTCAGCCGCGGGGCCCACAAGCTGAAGAAGGCGCTGGAGGTATTCGGCATCGACCTGAACGGCAGCGTGTGCGTGGACGTGGGCGCGTCCACCGGTGGCTTTACCGATGTGATGCTCCGGGCAGGCGCAGGGCGGGTCTATTCGGTGGACGTGGGCTACAACCTGCTGGATTACCGGCTGCGCAGCGACGCGCGGGTGGTATGCATGGAGCGCACCAATGCCCGGTTCCTGACGCCGGAGGCCTTCGATCCGCGCCCTGACTTCGGCGCGACCGACGTTTCATTCATCTCCCTCAAGGCGGTGCTCCCGGCGGCGCTGGGCGTGCTGGCGGAGAATAACCAGGGCTTCGTAGCGCTGGTAAAGCCCCAGTTTGAGGCCGTACAGAGCGGTCTATGCGTTGTTGTGTGTGACGCTGCCAATGTCCGATGCCATTGTGATATGACACGCATCATTGGACAGAGAAAAAAGGGAACTGTAATTTCGATAGGCGATGAAGTGACCATGTATAACGGTCTTCCTTACAGAGATTACTATGACGCTGAAAAAAAGTGTTGGCTGAGGATCGCGGAGCATGATCCAACCGACCAGATCATAAAAAATTTCACTCTATAAATGGCATCTGTCCCCGGTTCATCGCCGGGGACATTTTTTACCATTCTCCTGTGATCATCCAAAGGTGATGACGTTTCCTATATTCTTCAGCCCAGCCAGGATCACCGCTGTACTCTTCAGCCGGGACATAGAACGGGCGGTATTTCATTCCCCGCGGTTTCCGGATCGATTATCAGGAACCGATCAACGTTTTCGCCGAGATCAAAGATAATTTGGA
>CADBVG010000014.1 GCA_902798105.1 uncultured Eubacteriales bacterium | reverse complement strand
TTCCAGCACCGCCCGCGCGATCGCCATGCCGTCAAAGGTGGAGGTGCCGCGCCCGATCTCGTCGAGAATGAGCAGCGACTGGGCCGTGGCGTGCTTTAAGATGGACGCCGTCTCGCTCATCTCCACCATGAAGGTGGACTGCCCGGAGGCCAGATCGTCGGACGCGCCGATGCGGGTGAACACCCGGTCGACAATGCCGACGGTGGCGAACTTTGCCGGGACAAAGGAGCCCATCTGCGCCATGAGAACGATCAGCGCCGTCTGGCGCATGTAGGTGGATTTGCCCGCCATGTTCGGGCCGGTGATGATCATCACCCGCTCGTCTTGGGTCAGCGCCGTGTCGTTGGGCACGAAGCGCTCCCGGCCGATGGACGCCTCCACCACAGGATGGCGGCCGTTTTCGATGCCGTAGCGGCCTTCGTCGTTGATGGCAGGGCGCACGTAATTGTACTCCGACGACACCCGGGCCAGGGAAAGCAGCACATCCAGTTTCTTGAGCCCCGTCACCGTGCCCTGCAAGCGGGAAAGATTCTGCTTGAGCTGCTCCCTGATCTCAGTGAACAGCGAGTATTCCAACCGAATGGCGTTCTCCTCCGCGCCCAGGATCTTGCTCTCCAGAGCTTTAAGCTCCTCGGTGATGAAGCGCTCCGCATTCGCCAGTGTCTGCTTGCGCACATAATCGTAGGGCACCTGGTCGTAAAAGGACTTGGTGACCTCGATGTAATAGCCGAACACCCGGTTGTAGCCCACCTTCAGGTTTTTGATGCCTGTGCGCTCCCGCTCCCGGGCTTCCAGTCCGGCCAGGTATTCCTTGCCGTGGCTGCCGATCTGCCGCAGCTCGTCCAGCTCAGCGCTATAGCCCTCGCGGATCATGCCGCCGTCCCGCACGGAGATGGGCGCGTCCGGCGATATGGCCCGTCGCAGTGTGTCCGTCAGTTCCTTCAGCGGGTCCAGGGAAGCCATCGTTTCCCCGATCAGCGCCGATTTCAGTTCGCCGCAGTATTCCCGTATCAGCGGCACGCAGTCCAGCGTGGCCACCAGCGCCAGGCAATCCCGGGCGTTGACGGTGTCGTAGGCGATTTTGCTGAGCAGCCGTTCGATATCGTACACGCTGTCGAAGGTCTGCCGCAGGCTGTCAGCGGTCATGGGGCTTTCCATCAGTTCGCCGACGGCGTCCAGGCGGGCCTCGATCTGGGCCCTGTCCTTCAAGGGTCGCTCAATCCATGCGCGCAACAGGCGGCTGCCCATGGCGGTGCAGGTCTTGTCCAGTATCCACAAGAGCGACCCCTTCCGGCTCTTGCCTCGGGCGGTCTCCACAAGCTCCAGGTTGCGCAGGGCCACCTTGTCCAGCGCCATGTAATTGGCGCTCTCGTAGTGTGTCGCAGTCAGTATGTGGGCAAGGGCATTCTTCTGGGTCTGGGTCAGGTAGCCCAGCAGCGCCCCGCCGGCGGATACCGCCAGCCGCTGGTTGTCGAAGCCCATTTCAGATATGGACTTTTCAAAGTGGGCGGCCATCACCTTGGAAGCGACGCTATAGGTGAAGGTGTCCCCCTCCGGGCATTCCGCCTTCTGGGCGCGCTCCGGCTCCAGCTCCGCGAAGGCCTCCGGGTCGTTGACGATTACCTCGCTGGGCGCTAGCCGCGCCAGCTCGTCAGAAAGGTTCGCCCGGGCGTCCGAGACCTGGCAAAGGGAAAACTCTCCGGTGGATACGTCGCAGAAGGCGCAACCCGCCTTGTTCTTTTGCAGGCAGATGGCGGCGATGTAGTTGGCCTTGCGATCCTCCAGCATGTTGCTCTCGATCACCGTGCCCGGCGTCACTACGCGGATGACCTCCCGTTCCACCAGTCCCTTGGTGGTGGCCGGGTCGGTCATCTGCTCGCATATGGCCACCTTGTAGCCCTTTTCGATCAGCTTTTGCAGGTAGGTGTCCACCGCGTGATAGGGTACGCCACACATGGGCGCGCGCTCAGACAGACCGCAGTCCTTGCCCGTCAGCGTCAGCTCCAGCTCCCGGGAAACGAGCTTGGCGTCCTCAAAGAACATCTCGTAGAAGTCGCCCAGGCGATAGAACAGTATCGTGCCGGGATATTGCTCCTTGATGTTCAGGTACTGCTGCATCATCGGCGTGACAGGCATGGGTTTTCACCTCGCGTAAGTAAGTACGAATATATCCTTTGTAGCAGCGGCGCCTGCGCCGCCGCGATGGCGGCCTGGAGGCCGCTTACGGGGAAGGTGCATTCAGTGGCAGCCGGAACAGCTTGCGCAGCTGCCCGAGCAGCCCTGCGGCTGCTGCATCTCGCCGGTGACGATAAACTGCAATACCTGGTTGATCTGGCCGATCAGGGCGTTGAATTCGTTGCGCGCGTCGGTTAGCGCCACGATGTCGTCCATCATCTGAAGCCGCTCCTGGGCCGCGTCCATCTCGTCAGACAGGCGCTTCATCGCGCCGGGATCGGGGTTCTCTGACTGCATCATCGCCTGAAGCTCCCCCCGCTTTTCAAGAAACTCGCCCATTGCCCGGGCGGCCTCCTCGTTTGCCATTGCCTTGTCCTCGGCGGCCTTCATCTTCAGGTAGGCCTCGCTCTCCATCAGCGCCTGGCCCAGCTCACGCGTCTTTTGAAATACTGCGTCCATTGCTTCATTCCTCCGGTTTGATGATCCTGCCGCGCAGCGTGTTGCGCCCGGCAGAGGTGATTTCAACATCGGCAAATTGCCCGATCAGCGCGCTGTCCCCGGCGAAGTTGACCATGTGGCCCCGGGGTGTCTTGCCGCCGACGGAAGCGCTGTCCCGGGTGGAGACGGCCTCCACCAGCACGCGCTCCTTCTTCCCCACCTGGGCTTCCAATGCCTCGAGGGCAATGGCCTGTTGCAGGTCGATCAGGCGCTGTATGCGCTCGCTCTTGACCTCATAGGGTGTGTCGTCCGGATAACTCGCGGCCTTTGTGCCCTTGCGGGGCGAATAGATAAAAGTATAGGCGGCGTCGAACCGCACCTGGCGCACCAGGGACATGGTTTCCTCGAACTGTTCCAGCGTCTCGCCCGGGAAGCCCACGATGATATCGCTGGTCAGGCCGATCTCCGGGCACACGGCCCGCAGCTTGCGCACCAGGTCGAGATAGTGTTCCCGGGTATAGCTTCGATTCATACGCCTGAGGATCTCGTCGCTGCCCGCCTGCACCGGCAGGTGCAGCTGGGGCATCAGGTGTTTAAGCTCCCCAAAGGCCTGTATGAGCTCGTCGGACAGATCCTTCGGGTGCGAGGTCATGAAGCGAATTCGCGGAATGCCCAGCCGGTCGATGCGATACAGCAGCTCGGCGAACTCCGCCCCGCCGCCCCGGTAGGAGTTGACGTTCTGCCCCAGCAGCATGATCTCCTGGGCGCCCTCGTCCTGAAGGCGCACGCACTCGGCGATGACGGCCTCCGGCGTGCGGGAGCGCTCACGCCCCCGCACGTAGGGCACGATGCAGTAGGTGCAGAAATTGTTGCAGCCATACATGATGTTCACGAAGGCATTGAACCGGTTCCTGCGCTTCTCGGGCATGCCCTCCACCACCTCGCCGTCGGTGTCGATGACCTCCACCACGGGGTGCTTCTCCGTCAGTACGCGGTAGATATACTCCGGCAGGCGATAGAGGTTGTGGGTGCCGTAAACCAGGTCGATGAAGGGATAGCGGGCCTTCATCATCGTCGCCATGCCCTTCTCCTGGGTCATGCAGCCGCCCACGCAAATCATCAGGTCGGGCTTGACCTTTTTCAGTTCCTTCAGCCAGATCACATTGCCCAGGGCCTTGTTTTCGGCGTTTTCCCGCACGCAGCAGGTGTTGTAGAGGATCAGGTCCGCCTCTTCGCGCACCGGCGCGTGGGCCATGCCCATCCGCTCCAGCATACCCGCGATGGATTCGGAGTCCCGCTCGTTCATCTGGCAGCCCATGGACACGATGTGATAGCTGTGGGGGCGCTCCTCCAGGCTGTCCACCAGCTTCATGAACTCCTGCTGGCGCAGCATCGCCTCCATCGGAACAACCGGTCTTTCCTTCATGTGTAGAACCTCGTTTCAGTGTTTGCTTGCCATGGGCGTGAAGCGGTATTCCCCCGTTCCCATGGCATCGACGGGAGACAGCTGGGCCGTGCCGCCCTCGGGCATGCCAATCTTTTTGATCCAACCACAGACGGCGGGCGCTGCCTCCAGCCGAAGCGCTGTATCATCCCCCGCCCGCCTGCGCCGCCACAGGTCGCGCAGTGCGCGGCGCGCGGTCGCCTCGTGGGAAGGGACAAGGCCGTTGCCGTCGCAGTCAGTGCAGGTATGCGTCAACTGCTTCAACAGGCTCTGGCGCACCCGCTTGCGGGTCAGTTCCACCAGGCCCAGGGCAGTGATGTCCACGACCCTTGTGCGGTTGTGGTCGTTGGCAGCGCATTCCCGAAGCAGGGCCATCAGCGCTTGGGCGTCTTTCTCATGACGCATATTGATGAAGTCGACGATCACCGTGCCGCCGATATCGCGCAGGCGCAGCTGGCGCATCAGTTCACGGGCGGCTTCGCGGTTCGTAGCGAGGATCGTCTCGTCAGCGTCCCGCTTGCCGGTATTCTTGCCGGTGTTCACGTCCACGACGGTCATGGCCTCGGTCTCGTCGATCACCAGCGAACCGCCGCTGTCAAGCCATACATAGCGCTCCAGCGCCCTGTCGATCTGGCTGTCCACCCTGTACAGGTCGAAGAGCGGCGTGTCACCCCTGTGGCGTTGAATTCTGTCCGCAAGGTCGGGCGCCACGGCCTTCGCGAGCACTGACAAGCGCTCAAAGCATCGTTCGTCATCCGCCCATACCGCCTCTGTATCCTCGGTCAGCATATCCCGCACGGCGTGCAGGGCCAGGTCGTTGTCGTCGTGGATCAGCCTTGGCGCGGCGGTGTACTCAGCCTGGCGCTTCATGTCCTCCAGCTGTGCCTTCAAGGCAGCATACTCCGCCCGCAAGCGCCCTGCGTCCATGCCCCGGGCTGCCGTGCGCACGATCACGCCATCTGACCCGTCGCCCGTCAGCGACAGCCCGATCTTGTACAGTCGGTCACGCTCGTCGTCACTTTCGATCTTGCGCGAAACGCCGACGTACTTCACCCCGGCCAGCAGAGCCAGGCACCGCCCGGGCAGCGTGATGTGGCAGGACAACCGAGGCCCTTTCGCGCCGGGCTGGGCGCGTATGACCTGAACCAGCAGCTGCTGGCCCGGCCGGACCAGCTTTTCGATCCGCGTTTTTCCCAGCATGGTCGAAAGCGCCTTGTCGCCCTGGGCAAACAGCCGGATATCGCCAGCGGCAAGAAAGCCGTTTTTCTCCATGCCGATGTCCACAAAGGCGGCGTTCATGCCGGGCAGCACATTCTCCACCCTGCCCAGGTATATATTGCCGGATGTGTTTTCCGTGTTGGGGCTCTGCATGTGCAACTCGCACAGCGCGCCATCCTCGACGATGGCCAAGCGGGTTTGATCCATCACCCGTTCCATCAGCAGGACCTGTTTCATCGCCATACCACCCCTACAGCGCCATCAGAGGCGCCGGATTGCCACCGGCGTCCAGGCCCAGCAAGGCCAGGCGATGGACATGGGCCTGAGGCGCTTCGACGCCGGCCATGTCCGAAAGCAGCCCCACCAGCAGCTCCGGCTTGATGGACTGACTCTCGGTGAGCATCAGCCGTGTTTTGAAGGCGCCTTCATCCAGCTTCTCCAGCGCGATGACCAGCGGACGGGCGTTGATCTCCTTCTCGCCGGATTTGGTCTTCTTGACGGCGGTCACGACTTCCCTTTGAAGAAATGCCGGTATCTGTTCAAGGACTGTGGGAGCATTCTCCCCTTCCAACCGGACGACATAATCGGACATCCGCACCAGGGCCATCGGCGCGGCGTGTTTGTCGTCCACCATGCGCACCTCCAATACCGGCAGATCCTCCGGCAGCGCGGCGCGGACGGCGTCCTCGGTGCGCTTGCGCCCCATCGGCGCGCTCAGCTTGATGTCTATAACCTCGTATTCACTGGTCCAGCCCAAGGCCAGCGCCGAGCCGAAGGACATCACCGGATGGGGGTTGAAGCCCTGGCTCCAGGCGATGGGCAGCCCGGTGCGGTTGACGGCGCGCTGGAAGAAGCGCTGAAGGTCCAAATGCGATATGAAGCGCAGCCTGGGCTGCTTGCCAAAGCGAATCAATGCCCTCATGTCTGCCTCCTTAGCCTCATTGGCGTCCTTCACACGCGCCATAGCGCTTCATGCCGCAGCCGGTGCACCCCTTGCGGCAATCCTGTGTACATTCGGCCCGCTGGGCCTTCTCCCACTCCCTGAGCAGATAGGCCTTCGTAACCCCGCAATCCAGGTGATCCCAGGGGAAAACCTCGTCCGTCGGCCGGGGACGAAGGGCGTAGAAATCCGGGTCAATGCCCGCTTCATCAAAGGCCTTGAGCCAAAGATCATAGCGGAACTGGTCGCTCCAGCCGTCAAAGCGGCAGCCCATGCGCCAGGCGCGCTCCATCGCGTCAGCCAGGCGCCGGTCGCCCCGGGCGAACACGGCCTCTATGTAGCTCAGGTCCGGCGCGTGGTACTTGAAATCCACGCCCTTGACCTTGGACAGCGCCTGACGAAGCAGCTGCTGGCGGTGAACGACGGTTTCATAATCCAACTGGGGGGCCCATTGGAACGGGGTGTCATTCTTCGGCACGAACACCGAGGCGCTGACGGTGATCCGCAGTCCCGGCGCGCGACGTTCCTTGGGTACGGAGAAATAGCACCTGCGCACCTTTTCAGCCAGGTCGGCAATGCCCAGCACGTCCTCGTCCGTCTCGGTGGGCAGGCCAAGCATGAAATACAGCTTCACTGCCGACCATCCCTGTTCAAAGGCATCGGTAACCGAACGGACCAGATCGGCCTCGGTCACGCCCTTGTTGATCACATCCCTCAGCCGCTGGGTGCCCGCCTCCGGCGCGAGGGTCAGGGCGGTTTTCTTGACCTTCTGGGTCTCCTTGAGGGTATCCGTCAGCACGTTGTCGATGCGCTGGGAGGGCAGCGATATGCGCACACGCTTCGACGCGAAGCGCTCCACCATGCGATGGGCCAGCTCCGGCAGGCAGCTGTAGTCGCCGCTGGACAGGCTCATCAGCGATATCTCGTCATATCCCGTGGAGGAGACCAGGCTGTCGGCCATCCGCATCAGATGCTCGACGCTGCGCTCGCGGATCGGACGGTAGATCATGCCCGCCTGGCAGAAGCGACAGCCCCGGGTGCAGCCCCGGAAGATCTCCAGCATGATGCGGTTGTGGATGATCTCGCCATAGGGTACGATCAGCTTCTCGGGATAGGCCGCGCCGTCCAGGTCCTTCACAAGCGCCTTCCTTACGACCTCGGGCGCGCCGCTGCCGGGCTTGGGGGTCACCGAACGCACAGTGCCGTCGTCATTGTAGGTCACGTCATACAGCGAGGGTACATAGATCCCGGGAATCCGCGCGGCCATGCGCAGGTATTCCGACCGGGGCAGACCCGCGGCCTTCCATTGCCTGTACAGGTCGATGGTCTGCTGGGTCTCCTCCTCGCCGTCCCCGATGGCGACCAGGTCCACAAAGGGCGCAAGGGGTTCGGGATTGAAGGCGCAGGGACCGCCACAGATGATGAAGGGGCCCTCCATGCGGTCCGCGCTGCGCAGGGGTATGCCTGCCAGGTCCAGCGCCTCCAGGATGTTCGTAAAGCTCATCTCATACTGGAGGGTGATGCCCAGCAGGTCGAAATCCTTTACCGGGGTACGCGATTCCAGCGAAAACAGGGGTATGCTGTTCCGGCGCATCAGGTCGGCCATGTCCACCCAGGGTGAAAAAACACGCTCGCACCAGGCGTCGTCCCGGGCGTTGATAGCGTGGTACAGTATCTTCATGCCCAGATGGGACATGCCCACCTCGTAGGTGTCCGGAAACAGGAATGCGTAGCGCACATCCACACCGTTTGGATCCTTCATCACGGCGTTGAATTCGCCCCCCATGTAGCGAACGGGCTTCTGTACGGACATCATCAGGTTTTCAATGCGTTCTGAAAGGGACAATGGGCTACCTCCTGTAGACACATACATTCATGATTACTCTATCACGAAATCATTTTTTCTTCAACTTCTCAATGTTAATAATTGTACCTTATCAAGCCGAACGGGGCATGCAAACATCTTAACACAAAAGAACGCATCATAGCCTTGACGCGTGGGCGCAAAGCGCCTATCATGACAAGCAGAAATGGAGTTGAATACTTATGCAAAAGCTGCCCTTTGTCGATCACGATAAACTAAAGGAGATCACTGCGCAGTACCCCACCCCGTTTCACCTGTATGACGAAGCAGGAATCCGGCGCACCGCCCGTGAGGTTTCCAAGGCCTTTTCATGGAATAAGGGCTTTCGGGAATATTATGCGGTGAAGGCGTGTCCGAATCCCTTTATACTGAAGCTGCTGAAGGAAGAGGGCTGTGGCGTTGACTGCGCCTCCATGGCCGAACTGAAGATGGTGGAAGCGCTGGGCTTCTCGGGTGACGAGATCATGTTCTCGTCCAACGAAACCCCCGCCGAGGAGTATGAGTATGCCCGCAAGCTGGATGCCATCATCAACCTGGACGACATCACCCACATCGATTTCCTGGCGGCTCACGGCGGGTTGCCCGAGCGGATCTGTATGCGCTACAATCCCGGCGGAGAACTGCTGGTAGGCACGGTGTACATGGGCCAGCCAGATTCATCAAAGTTCGGCATGACCAAGCAGCAGATCTTTTCCGCGGTACAGCGGCTGATGCAGTTGGGCGTGAAGCGCTTCGGCCTGCACGCGCTGCTGGCCAGCAATGCCGCAGACAATAACTATTACCCCGCCAACGCCATGATACTGTTCGACCTGGCCATCGACCTGAAGAAGAAGCTGGGGGCGGATATCTTCATGGTGAACCTGTCCGGTGGCGTCGGCATCCCCTACCTGCCCGAGCAGACCATGCCCGATATCGGCCTGATCGGCAATTCCATTCAGGAGAGCTTTGCCAAGACGCTGGGCTCCGCGGGACTGGGCAACGTCAACCTGGCCACCGAGCTGGGCCGCTTCATGACCGGCCCCCACGGCTGCCTGGTGACCCGGGCCATCCACAAAAAGCATATCTACAAGGAGTACATCGGCGTGGACGCCTGCGCCGTGAACCTGATGCGACCGGCCATGTACGACGCCTATCACCATATCACGGTTTCCGGCAAGGAGGACGCGCTGTGCGACCACGTCTACGATGTCGTGGGCTCACTATGTGAAAACAACGACAAGTTCGCGGTGGACCGCGCCCTGCCGCAGATCGACGACGGCGACCTGGTAATCATCCACGACACCGGCGCCCACGGCTATTCAATGGGCTACAACTACAACGGCAAGCTGAAGAGCGCGGAGATACTTCTGCACCCGGACGGAACCTTCTCGATGATCCGCAGGGCCGAGACGGTAAAGGATTATCTCGCCACCTTCGACTTCTGCGACATACTGGATTCCGTGAAGGCATAAACAGAACACGGTCGTTTAACAATAAAACAGACCACATTTCGTTTGGGATGTGGTCTGTTTTGACGTATATCAACCGCTTGCCATCTGCCGCAGCTTCTTGAGTATCCGGCTCTCCATCCGGGAGATCTGCACCTGGGATGTGCCCATATCCCGTGCGATCTGCGACTGGGTGTGGCGCTTGAAGTAACGCCTGAAGAGCAATGTCCGCTCCTCAGGCGGCAGGCCCATCAAAAGCCTTGCCAGAGTCAGCCGCAGGTCCACCTCCGACATGGGGTCGGACCCGATCACATCCATCAGGCGAAGTTCTCCGTCACCGCCGATCTTCTCGTCCAGTGAACGTATGGGCCGCCTGCTGTTCATGGCCAGCAGCACATCGCCCTTGTCCGCGCCCAGCGCGTCGGCAATCTCCTTGGCAGAATGCCCCTGATGATCTGTCCCGGCGACATATTCGTCCACCCGCTTCGACAATTCCCGGATGGCACGGGAGATGTGTATGGGGCCGTCATCCCGCAGGCAACGGCGTATCTCGCCCATGATGACCGGCACCGCATAAGTGGAGAACTGCACCTGAAATGACGGATCAAAGCGGTCAATGGCCTTCAACAGCCCCATGCAGCCGAACTGAAACAGGTCGTCATACTCCACGCCGCGCCCCAGAAAACGCCTGACAATGTATTTTACCAGGGCGATGTTCTGTGCGACGAGTTCTTCCCGCGCCTTCTCATCGCCCATGTGGGCCCTGGACAGCAGGTCGGCGGTTGTGCTTTGGTGCGTCCCGGCATTCACGCCCGCTGCGGGACGGCGTCGTCCCGCAGCCGGATCCGCTTGGTCATGCACACCGTCGTGCCCCTGCCCGGCGCGCTTTCGACGTCCAAGCCATCCATGAAGCTCTCCATGACGGTAAAACCCATCCCGGAGCGATCATCCCCGGGGGATGTGGTAAAGAAGGGTTGCCGGGCACGCGCCACATCGTCGATGCCCCTGCCATGATCGACGACCCGTATTTGCATTTCGCCTGCCGCGTCATAAGACGCGCTGAGGCGCACAAACCCCGTCCCGCCGCCGTAGCCGTGGACGATGGCGTTGGTCACGGCTTCCGACACAGCGGTCTTTACGTCGGCCATCTCCTCCATCGTTGGGTCCAGGGGCAGCATGAACCCGCTGATGACCAGTCGGGCGAAGGCTTCGTTTTCCGGCAGCGCCTCGAAATCCAGGCGCATTTCATTGATCACACTCATGTTTACGCTCCTTTCCGTCAAGCGAGTCGCTCCACCAGCTGGTAGATGCCGGCCATCCTGAACAGCTGGTCGATGCGCGCATCGGTCCCGCTCACGGCGACGCTTCCGCCCCTGCGGGACATCACCTTATATCGGCCGATGATCAGCCCAATGCCGCTGCTGTCCATAAACTCCAGCCCCTTCAGGTCAAGAATCAATTTTTTAGCGCCGGTCTGGGCAATCAGTGAATCCAGTTCCCCGCGGATCGCCGTGACCACGCTGTGATCCAGCTCGCCCGACAACCGGACGGTCAGCGCGTTCTTTTTCTTCTCATAGCATAGCATGGAATCACCCTTTCCCCGGATAATTCCATGCCTGCCGTGTCGTATCCTCTGTCAAATCAGGACTACTTATGCCGATTCCGGTCTTTCGATCGACAGATGGTCGTCGATGATCCGACCGGCTGCGTCACCCTCCAGCGATTCGGCCCGCAAGAGCGCCGAGGCCAGGGCATCGATCGCTCCAATGTGCGCGGCAAGGAGTTTGCTTACGCGGGTGTACATCTCCCCAAGCAGTGCCCGGCAAGCCTCCGCGCCGCCGATGCCTGTCCCGCAGAGATGACCCAGTGCCTTCAGCGAGACAGCGGGATCGTCGTACATACCCAGCTCCATGACCATCGTTGCCGCCAGCTCTGTGGCCCTGGCCAGGTCACTGGAAGCGCCCGCCGTCAGGGCCTCGTTCCCAAACACCAGCTGCTCCGCAGCCCTGCCGGCCAGCAGCACCTGGATCTGGTTTTCCATATGACGTTTTTCCACCATAACCCGCTCTTCGGGGATACACAGGTTGTACCCCGCCGCGCCATGGCCCGCAGGCAGTATGCTGACACGCGCCAACCTGTTCTGTGGCGCAAGCAACCGACTGGCGACGGCATGTCCCGATTCGTGGACGGCGATGATGTTCCGCTCCCGTTCGGAGGCGATAATCTCCCGGTCCGCCCCGGCAATGGTCCTGTAGAAGGCCTGCTGCAAGTCGCGCCTGTCGATGCCGCCGTCGTCCCGTTCTGCCGCCGCGAGGGCGGCTTCATTCAGCAGGTTTTCAAGCGACGCGCCGGAAAAGCTGACGGTTTGGGCTGCGAGCTCCTCAAGGCTGACGTCTGCGTTCAGCGGCTTGCCCTGGCTGTGGAGCTTCAATATGCTCAGGCGCTGCGCCCTGCCGGGCAGGCCCACCTCGATCTGACGGTCAAATCGCCCCGGACGGAGCAGCGCCGGATCCAAAGCCTCGATGCGGTTGGTGGCAGCAATCACAATCACGCCGTCGCCGGTATAGAAGCCTGACATTTCGCTCAGCAACGCGTTCAGCGTCTGGTCCCGCTCGTCGGAAACATTGTCGTCCCGCCGCTTGCCCATGGCGTCGATCTCGTCGATAAATATGACGCACCTGCCGGCTTTACGTGCCTTCCTGAACAGCGCGCGCACCCGGCTCGCGCCGACGCCTACATATTTCTCGACAAAATCGGAACCGGACAGCGCAAAGAAGGGCACGCCCGCCTCCCCGGCCAGCGCCCGGGCCAGCAGCGTCTTCCCCGTGCCCGGCGGTCCGTAAAGCAACACGCCCCTGGGCATGCGCGCACCGTAGCGCACGTACTTGTCCGGGCACTTCAGGTAGTCCCGAAGCTCCGAGAGGCTGTGGAGCGCCTGCTCGTTCGCCGCAACATCCGAAAAGGTGCAGGGATTTTGTTTGCCCTTTTCCGAAATCTTCCATCCCTCGCCCATCGCCGCTGCCAACCGCCTGCGCCGGTAGCTGAAGGTCGCGAACAGCACGAGCCCTGCCATGGACAGGACAATCAGTATTTGGATCAGCAGGGCGCGCTGCTGTGGGCGGCTGTACATCGTCAGCGACAACACCGCCGCGGACAGCGCCGTGACCAGCGTCGATGTCATCAGTATCGTCGTCATGCGCTTCAAGAAAAACACCTCTCAATGTGGCTTTCACATATGTCTGTATTATTGTAAACCCATCGATGCACACTGTCTACGAACAACTTCTGGCATGCGTGTCTATTTTCACCGAAAATGGGAATGCTTAGAGGAGATGTTCATGCAAAAGGTGGCGTGGAATATGAAAAGGAAAGTGCTGGCTGGAATTGGCATCGCCATGCTGGTGGCGTTCGGCCTGCTGCTGTGGCGGCTCGACCTGCCCCATTGGAAGAAACTGGACCTGTCCAAAATCGAACAGATGTCCTCGGCAACCACCGTCTACGATGGAAACGACGTCGCCGTAGGTACACTGCACGGCAGTGAGCACAGAATATGGGTGGCGCTGTCCAGCGTTCCGGAACACGTACAGCAGGCCTTTATCGCCGCTGAGGACCTGCGCTTCTACCAGCATCACGGCGTGGATTTTCACCGGATGATGGGCGCGCTGTGGCAGGATATACGCACGTTGAGCTACGCCCAGGGCGGCTCCACAATTACCCAGCAGCTGATCAAGCTGACCCACCTGAGCCAGGTGAAAACGCTGTCCCGAAAGGCCCAGGAGATCGCGCTCGCCCTTCAACTGGAGAATGTCATGGACAAGCGCCAAATACTGGAAGCCTATCTGAACGCCGTGTACTTTGGCAATGGCGCTTATGGAATCGAGGCGGCCTCCAATGCCTATTTTGGCAAGCCGTCCTCAAAGCTGACCCTGGCGGAGGGCGCCCTGCTGGCGGGCGTCATCAAAGCCCCCTCCTCCTACGCGCCGCACCTGAACCTGGAAAAGGCCACCGCCAGGCGCAATTCAATCCTTGGAATCATGGAAAAGAACGGCATGATCACCGCCAGGCAGCGCAGGGATGCCCAGGCCGAGGCAGTGCATCTGGCCGTGGACGACGACAAAGACACCCAATTTGCCTGGTACATGGATACCGTGCTGAAGGAAGCAACAGCAATCCTGAACATCTCCGCTGATGAACTGATGACGGGGCGATACGAAATCCACACCGCTATGAACCCGGTGATGCAAACCGAGGCTGAAAAACTGTTCGGGGACAGCAGCCGTTTCCCTTCTGACGGGGCCAGCGGCGCGCCGGCCCAGGCGGCGCTCACGGCGCTGAACACCGAAACAGGGGCGCTGGAGGCGGTCGTCGGTGGCAGGCGGTATGATGTATTGCGGGGATTGAACCGGGCCACGGACATTCGCCGCCAGCCGGGTTCGGCCATCAAACCCGTGTCCACCTACGCCGCAGCCATCGATGCCTACGGCTATCTGCCCTCGTCTATCATCGACGACACGCCCCGTACCTTCGCCGGGGGCTATGTCCCAGGCAACGCCGGAGGCGCGAGCTATGGCCAAGTGACCCTGCGGGAGGCCCTCAGCCGATCGTTGAATGTGGCCACCGTGGACCTTGCGGAAACCATCGGTGTTCCTGCGGTGCGAAGCTACGCCAACCGCTTCGGCCTGCCGCTGGACGCCTCGGATGCCAACCTTTCCCTCGCTCTGGGCGCGCTGACCTACGGCGTCTCCCCGGCGCAGTTGGGCGCGGCCTATTGCGCCCTTGCCAACGGCGGCACGCGGGTGGCGCCCCATGCCATACGCTGGATTGGTGACGGCGACGGTCGTGTGGTCTACCGTGCAAGCGAAAACAAAGATCATGCCCTCAGCCCGGAGGCGGCCTATATGGTCACTGACATGCTGAAAACCGCCGCGTCCAAGGGCAGTGCAAAGGCCCTCGCCGCATGCGGTTTGCCCGTGGCGGGCAAGACGGGTACGGTCGCCGAGGGCAGCGAGGGCACCCGGGACATTTGGACCGTCGCCTATACGCCCGAGACCGCGGTGTGCGTCTGGATGGGCTTTGACGACCCCGGGACCGGCGACAGGCTGCCTGCCTCAGAGGGCGGCAGCGGTTATCCCGCCCGGCTGTGCGCGGCGTTCCTGGGGAATGTATCGGGTCAACTCGGCGGCAGGGATTTCAATCGCCCCGCAGGCGTCAGGGCCGCGCTGGTGGACAGCGTCGCGCTGAATGACGACAGGATCACACTGCTCAGCACCGAGCGCACTCCTCCGGAATACACACGCCTCGAGCTGTTCCGTGCGGATGCCATGCCCGAACAGTTCTCGACACATTGGACCTCGCCCGCGACTCCCCCGGATTTCCGCCTGCTCACGGCCCCCGGCGAGATTCCGGTGCTGGCATTTACACCCCAGGATTCAAATGCCCAATATGTGCTCACGCGCACGGCGGGCGGAGAGAGCGTTGAAGTGGCTGTGCTCCAGGGCGAGGCCGGCCGGGAGATTCGCTTTGCGGATGACGACTGCGACCTGTCGCAGTTGGCCAGTTATGCGCTTTTGCCCCGCAATGGCCTGCTGTTTGCCCGGGGTGAGCTCCTTGCGGGACCCATGACCCAGAGCGTAGCCTATGTACCCGGAGGCCTTTTGAACACAATAATGGGCGTCGGCGAAGCCGAAGCCCAGCCGACGCCCCCAGAGGTGGAGGAAGCAGACCGTCAGTCGCTGTTCGGCTGACCGGCCACAAGCAGCTCCATCTCCTCCTTTTCAATGGGCAGGAAAGCCAGGTTGTCGCCTTCCGCCGTCACGCGCACCCGGTCGCCAAGGCGGATCTTGCCCAGCAATATCTCCTCGCTGAGGGCGTCCTCCACCATGCGCTGGATTGCGCGGCGAAGCGGTCGCGCGCCGTACTGCATGTCGTAGCCCGCACCGCTGATCACGCCGAGGGCCGATTCGTCCACGTCCAGCTCAATGCCGTGCTCGGCCAGCCGCGCGCACACCTGTTTAAGCAGCAGCCGCGCGATTTCGTCGATCTCGTGCTGCTCCAGGGCATGGAACACGATGATCTCGTCCACGCGGTTCAGGAATTCCGGCCTGAAGATGTTCTTCACCTCGCCCATGATGTTTTCCTTCATGGTCTCGTAGGTGCGGGCACTGTCGACGGAACCGCCAAAGCCCAGGCTGCGCTGCTTTTTCAGCGCGTGGGCCCCGGCGTTGCTGGTCATGACGATGACGGTGTTTTTGAAGTCCACCACACGGCCCTGGCCGTCGGTCAGGCGGCCGTCCTCCAAGATTTGCAGCAGTATGTTGAACACGTCCGGGTGGGCCTTCTCCACCTCGTCCAGCAGGATCACCGCATAGGGCTTGCGCCGCACCTTCTCGGTCAGCTGGCCGCCCTCCTCGTGTCCCACATAGCCCGGGGGCGAGCCGATCATGCGGGATACGGCGTGCTTCTCCATATATTCGGACATGTCGATGCGGATCATGCTGTCCTCGTCGCCGAACAGCGCCTCCGCCAGTGCCTTGCACAGCTCGGTCTTGCCCACGCCGGTGGGCCCCAGGAAGATAAACGAGCCGATGGGGCGCTTCGGGTCCTTCAAGCCGGCCCTCGCGCGGCGTATGGCCCGGGCGACGGAGGCCACGGCCTCCTCCTGCCCGATCACCCGCTCGTGCAGCACCGCCTCCAGGTTGACGAGCCGTCTGGATTCATCCTCGGTGATCTTCGACACCGGTATGCCCGTCCAGGCGCAGACAATCTGGGCGACCTCTTCCTCGCCCACGGTCTCCACGCGGCTGTTGCGGCGGTTTTCCCATTCGCTGCGGCGCTGTGCCATCTCGTTCTGCAGCGCCTTCTTTTTGTCCCGCAGGTGGGCGGCCTTCTCAAAGTCCTCGTGGGCCACGGCCTCCTCGGTCTCCTTGTTCAGCGCATCCAGCTTTTCCTGCTGCTGCTTCATGTCCGGCGGCGCGGTAAAGGCCTTGATGCGCACCCGTGAAGCGGCTTCGTCGATCAGGTCGATGGCCTTGTCTGGCAGGCAGCGGTCGGAGATATAGCGGTCTGACAAGAACACCGCGGCCGTGATGGCCTCGTCGGTGATGCGCACGCGGTGATGGGCCTCGTAGCGGTCCCGCAGGCCCTTGAGAATCGCGATGGATTCCTCCCGGGACGGCTCGGGGACCTTGACCGGCTGGAAGCGGCGCTCCAGGGCGGCGTCCTTTTCAATGTGCTTGTGGTATTCGTTCAGCGTCGTAGCGCCGATGCACTGCATCTCTCCCCGGGCCAGGGCAGGCTTGAGTATGTTGGCCGCGTCGATCGCGCCCTCCGAAGCCCCCGCGCCGCAGATGGTGTGCAGCTCATCGATGAACAGGATTACATTGCCCGCGGCCTTGATCTCGCCCATGACCTTTTTCAGGCGCTCTTCGAATTCACCCCGGTACTTTGCCCCCGCCAGCATACTGGCCAGGTCCAGGGACACCACACGCTTGCCCCGCAGGATCTCGGGAGCCATGTCCTCGACGATCAGCTGGGCCAGGCCCTCTACGATGGCGGACTTCCCCACCCCCGGTTCGCCAATCAGCACCGGATTGTTCTTGCGCCGCCGGGACAGTATCTGCACAATGCGCTCGATTTCGTTGGTGCGCCCCACGACGGGGTCCAGCTCGCCGCTGCGGGCCAGGCCGGTCAGGTCATGGGAATACTGGTTCAGCGTCGGCGTCTCCGCCGGCGGATTGCCGCTGGCCCCGGGGGCTTCTTCATCAGTGCCGGTCAGTATGCGCAGCAGCTCGTCCCGGGCCTTGGACAGGTCCAGCCCCAGCTTGATCAGCACGTGGGCAGCGACGCCCTCCCGCTCGCGCATCAGTGCCAACAGGATGTGCTCGGTGCTGACATAGTTTTGTTTCAGCTCCCGCGCCTCGCGGACGCTCTGCTCCAGCACCTTCTTGGTCCTCGGGGTATAGACCATCTGCTTGCCTTCGACCCGCTCCTCGCCCCTGCCCAAGATTTGCAGCACCTCGCTGCGCACGGCATCCAGTGTGATACCCTTCAGCACGGGCGTCGCCCCGCCGGGCTCGGTCAGCACGCCCAGCAGCAGATGCTCGGTCCCCACATAGGTGCGCCCCAGTTCAGCCGCTTCCCGCTGGGCCGCCAGCAACGCGCGCTGGCCCCGTTCGGTGAATTTAGCGTAATATGCCATCTATTGCCTCCAATACCTGGTTGTTCACAATCTTGAAAAGAGATTACTCGGCGACCAGCGCCTGAAGCTCCTCCCGCAGGATCTTTGCCCGCAGAATCTCGGATTCCCTGGGGCTGATCAGCTTGCCGGCGCGCACGCCCAGCGAGCCGGGCTGCACGTCCATCATCAGCGTGTCCAGCCCCGGCAGCGGCGCGTGCAGGTAGCCCATGCTGGCCGCGTAGCGGATGTCAGAATAGCGGTTCATGAACTCCTTCGCGGTCATCAGCCGCGCATACATCAATTCTCCCCAGGAACGCATGAGCCTATCCTGCAGCTGGAGCATGTCTTTCTTCTCCGCGCTTTCACGCATACTGCGTTCGTGCTCCACGATTTGGCTGGTCGCTGCCGACAGCGCGCGAATTACGTCTTCCTCGCTGCGACCCAGCGTGGCCTGGTTGGACAGCTGGTACAGGTGCCCCTGGGCCTCGCTGCCCTCGCCATAGAGCCCGCGTATGGTCAGGCCCAGCTTGGCGATGGTCTGCATCACCGCGCCCATCTGCCCCTTGGCCGACAGTGCCGGCAGGTGTAGTATCACGCTGGCGCGCATACCGGTACCGGTGTTGGCGGGGCAAGCCGTCAAAAAGCCCCACTGATGATCGAAGGCGAAGGGATAGCGCGCCTCAAGCGCCTCGTCCAGCTTGAGTGCCATCTCAGCCGAGCGCTCCAGCTGAAGGCCCGGCAGCAAGCCCTGGAAGCGCACGTGATCTTCTTCATTCAGCATCACGGTGACGGTACCCGCTGAGGACACCATTGCCGCCGAGCGGTTGACGAACTTTAGCAAGTCGTAGCTGATCAGGTGATGCTCCACCAGCCGGGAGCGGGCGTCCTCCTCCAGCTCACTCATGCGCAAAAGCGTAAAGGCGGAGCCGTTTTCAGTCTTGAACACGGCGTCTACCGTGCGTTCTATGACTTCCTCGGCGTATTCCGGGGTCAGCTTGGGCGAAAAGGGCAGGTCCTCGTAGTTTCTCGACAGCCTGACGCGGCTGGAGATGACCACGTCCTGTTCGGGCGCGAGCACATACTCATACATTGTCGTTCGCCCCCTCTTCTTCGTTGGATTCAAGCCGGTCGCGGGGCTTGACCTTGATGTCCGATTCCTTGCGCTCCAGCTGTATACTCAGGGCGCGAATGGTGTCCCGCAGCTTGGCGGCCTGCTCGTATTCCTCGTCCGCAACGGCCTGCTGCAGCTTTTCCTTCAGCCGGTCGATGTTCATGCGGATGGAGGTGCCGCTGTGCACGCCGCCGGGTACGCGGCCCGCGTGCTGGGTGTTGCCGTGGACGCGCTGCAAAAGGGCGTTCAGCGGCGTCTTGAACGCCTGGTAGCAGTTCGCGCAGCCCAGCATGCCGCACTTTTGGAACTCGGCATAGGTCATACCGCACTGCTCGCAAACCAGGCCCTCGTATTCCGCGTCCTCCCGCTCATTTTCGCGGGAGCTGCGGTTTTCCAATATGCTGTTGAGTATGCCGGCGAGATTGGAAAAATCTATGCCGGGTATCTGCTTTTGGTGCTTGGCCATGCAGGTCGGGCAAAGGTTGCGCTCGACCCGATCCCCGTTGATGATCGTCATCAGGTGGAACTTGGCGGGCCTGATGCCGCAATCCTCACACATCATCGCGCTCATCCTCCTCGAGATTTTTGAATGCCTGTATCAACATGTTTTTGAATACCGCGGCGCGCAGCACATCCTTTGCGCTGATGGGCAGCGCCAAGGCGTTGCGGGAAATTGCAGAGCGCATCAGGGCCGCTTCCCGTCCGGTGATCATCTTGCGCTCGTTCAAATTGGATATGATTGCGTTCGCGGTCTCCTCGTCCACGGAATTGCCCACCCGGTTGAGCAGCGTATCGAGAAAATTCGGTTCATCCCGGGTCGACATCCGCACAATGCGCACGTAGCCGCCGCCCCCGCGCCGGGATTCGATGATATACCCGTGATCCACGGAAAACCGGGTGGCCAGCACATAGTTGATCTGCGAAGGCGCGCAACCGAAATGATGGGCCAATTCGTTGCGCCGAAGCTCGATGTGGGCGTCCTCGCGCATCAATTCCTTGATAAACTGTTCTATATTATCACTGAGCTGTGCCATAATACCATCTCCCATTGACCATCTTTGACTATTATATACCAACCCAGCGCAGAATGCAAGAGGTAAATTATAAAAAAACAGACAATCAAAAAAGCGCCCGAAGGCGCTCTCGTCTATTGACGCATATCCTGTAGAAAACGCATCAATACCCGCGCGGAATTGTCCGCGGCGATGGGCAGGAATTTATAAAACTCCACATGGTGCTCCCCGTCAGTGCTGTCCGAGATGGCCCGTATGACGGCGCATTTAACGCCATTGTTGAAGCACACATGGGCGATGGCCCCGGCCTCCATCTCACAGGCGTGGGCGCCGAACATGCTGACCAGCCGGTTTTTCTCGGTGGAATCGCTGATGAATCTGTCGCCGGAGGCGATCTTCGCGGGCACAGCGTGAACGCCCTCCGCTTTCGCCGCGCACAGTATGGCTTTTGCCACGTCGGGGTCGCAGGGAAAGGTATCCCCGTTCAGCTCCGAAAAGAACGCGGGAGGATCCCCCACGGCGGTGGTGTCGAAATCGTGCTCCACCACCCCTGTGCCCACGGCGATATCGCCGATATCCAGCTGCGGCGAGAGGCTGCCCGCTACGCCAGAGTTGACGACCAGCGACGGCCCGTAGCGCATTATCATGGCCTGGGCGCACATGGCCGCGTTGACTTTGCCCACGCCGGCCATGCCGATAACCGCCTTTTGCCCCATCAGTTTGCCGGATGTAAAAGCCAGCTTGCCCACATGTTCTGCCGTGGAATCGACCATGTTTGCCTTCAGTTTTTCTGCCTCTATGTCCAACGCACAGATTATACCGATCATATTACCTTTCACCTGCCTGTTTATAGATAATCACCGTAGCCGTCGAGGAGATGCCAAGCTCCTCCCCCTCAAAGCCCATGCGTTCGGTGGTGGTCGCCTTGACGTTCACCCGGTCCTCATCCACGTTCAGGCCCCGGGCGATATTCGCCTTCATTTGCGCCATGCAGCCCGCCAGCTTGGGCTTTTGGGCCACGATGGTAATGTCCGCGTTGCCCACGCGATAGCCGCGTTCTGCGACCATCGCCATGACCGCGTCCAATAGCTTCATGGAATCTGCGCCCTTGTATTTAGGGTCGGTGTCCGGGAAATGACGGCCGATGTCGCCCAGCGCCAGCGCGCCCAGCAGCGCGTCCATCAAGGCGTGGACCGCCACATCGGCATCCGAATGGCCGTCCAGCCCGCGATCGTGGGGAATCTCCACGCCGCACAACACCAGCCTGCGGCCTTTGGCCAGCCGATGGGCATCGTAGCCCTGGCCGACGCGCACCTCTGGCACTGCGGGTCTCTCCATCGCTTCAAAATCCTTCTTCGTCGTCAATTTGATGTTCTCCACCGCGTCGTCGGTTGTTACCAGTGCGACGTCGCCGTAGTAGTGTTCAAACAGCATGGCGTCGTCCGTCACGGACAATCCATCCTCCCTGGCCTGGAGGTGGGCCTTCAATATGCGCTGACAGTCAAAGCACTGCGGGGTCTGGACGGCGCGCAGGGCATTCCGGTCCAGCGAGGATACGCGGCCATCCGCGCCAATTTGCTTGATGGTATCCACCACGGGCGTGGAAATGACGCCGCTACCGCACTTACGCGCGGAATCCAGGGTGGCATCGATGATGCGTTTGCTGACAAAGGGGCGCGCGGCGTCGTGAATCGCCACGAGCTCCGTATCTTTCGGCAGCGCCAAAAGCCCATTGCACACGGAATCCCGGCGGGTTTCACCCCCGTGCACAATCCCCTTGACGATATCAAAGGGGCCCTCTGTCCTTTGCAGATCGGCGAACCGCGCTTTGTCCTCCTCCGAGAGGACGACCACCGCGCCGTCAAAGCGCCCTGAGCCTTCGATGGCGTCCAGGCAGCGTCCCAGCACCGAACGGCCATTCACAGTATAGAATACCTTGTTTATACCCAGGCCTGCACGGGCGCCACGCCCGGCAGCCACGACCACTGCCCAGCAGCTCATGATTTCGCGCGGTACATGGAGGCCGCGTCCTGCTTGGCTGCGTGTTCGGCGATGGACAGTATCTCAAATTCATTGTACTTCTCGCCAAAGCGAATGCCCAGGATATCCCCCACCTTGACGTCCGTGCCGGGCTTGCCCTCCTTGCCGTTGACGGTGACATGTCCCGTAGAGCAAGCATCGTTGGCAACGCTCCTGCGCTTGATGATCCTGGATATCTTCAGGAATTTATCCAATCGGATGGAGGTCGGCGCCGTGTGCTCCACGGGCTTTTTTGCCTCCATAGCCTTCCTGCTCATGCTGTCTGTTCTCCTTCCAATGGGGATTTTGCTTCAATATAACAGGGCACCCCCTTGCGGAAGCGCCCTGTTATAGTTCTGTATATTAGAACTGATCCTTAAAGCCCTTGCCAGCCTTGAAAGAGGGGGACTTCTTGGCAGGGATCTCGATGGTCTCGCCGGTGGAGGGCTTGCGGCCGGTACGGGCGGCGCGCTCCTTCACTTCAAAGGTGCCAAAACCCATCAGCTGCACCTTGTCGCCTGCCTTGAGCGCTTCGGTGATGATGTCGGTAAAAGCATTCAGCGCAGCCTCAGCCTGCTTCTTGCTCAGTTCGGATTTCTCTGCCATCTTGGCAATCAGAGTCGCCTTGTTCATAAAAAAATACACCTCCAAATATGATAAGCAAATTGAGCACAACAAACTACTATCATTGAGCACAATGTGCTGTTATTCGCGCCTATGGGCATTGTTTCCTGCTTATTTTTCCGACTCCATCACAATTTTACTGAATTCCAATATTTCCTCAACGTTTCCTCTGTCAAACTCTCGAATACCGAACCGTTTTCGGTGATTTTGCGCTCGACGGCCTCAAAGCGGTCGATGAACCGGTTCACAGCGTGATTCAGCGCAATCTCCGGGTCCACATGGCTCAGCCTCGCCAGGCCCGCTATGGACAAAAGCAGGTCGCCGAGATGCCGGTCCGCGTCCCCATCGGCCCAGACCTGCCGCAGCAGAGCATCGCAGCGGTCCTGAACCGTCTGAATATCCCCATCGCACATACCGACATCGGCGCTGCGCTTGAGCACCTTTACGGCCCTGAGCATCGCGGGCAGCGAACGGGTCACCTCGCGCAGGGCCTCCGTGCGGGTATGTTGGTTTCGCTCTGTCATTTTGTTTTTGTCCCACAGACGCAGCACCTGTTCCTCATCCTGCGCCACATCGTTGCCGTAGATGTGGGTGTGGCGGCTGATCAGCTTTTGACAGATGGCGGTCGTGACATCTGAAATGTCGAATTCGCCATGCCGCCTTGCGATTTCGGCATGCAGGCTCACATGCATCAGCAGATCGCCCAACTCATCGTACAGGTGGTCTGTATCTCCCGCGTCGATGGCGTCGATGGCCTCATAGGTTTCCTCCAGCAGGCAGGTCCTCAGGGACTCATGGGTTTGCACCCTGTCCCAAGGACAGCCATCGGGCGCGCACAGCCTGCGTATGATCTCGTTCAGGTGCTCGAAGTCATAGCGTTCGAGGGCCGTGATATCCCGCTGGGCCGGAATCAGCACGCAGGTCCTGTGATCGAAGCGCTCGCCCCGGTCCAGCGCATACAGTGCAATGGAGACAGGCCTTTCATTGCCCTGCATCAGCCAGACGTTCCACTCCTCGGGGTAGGCTTCCATCAGGCGAAGCTTGACCTCAGCGGCCAGTTCTCGGGTATCCAACTCGCGGATCAGGCAGTTTTCCCTGGCGGCGGGATGAAAATCCTCCCACTCTGACGCGGCCACCAGGCGCGCTTCGCCCATGGCCAGCGCCAGCAAGGCGCCCTCGGTGGGCGGCCCCGGAAGCACGTCGATGTTATCTCTCGCCAGGCCGATCAACCGTGAAACGCTCTGGTCGCGCACATCCGCCACGACATAGGCCACATCCCCGTCTGCGCTCGCAGCCATGACCGCCTCAGCGGCGGCCTGGGCATGGGCGTCAAAATCGTCGAAGGCCTCATAGAGCGCGTCCAGCGACGTGAACGGCAGGCCGTTCTCCGCAAGCCACCCGGCGCAGCCGCACCGATCCGTGTGCAGCACAGTGTTACTGCTGGCTTCCAGCGCTTCGATGGCGTTCAGGGTCAAATCGCCCCGGTTCCAGCCCGCGCCGACAACCGTAATCCTTCCCATTTGCAAACCTCCGTTCGGATACTGGATTATCCGACTTTTGTGGATATACTGGGATTATAGCACAAAGCGTCCGGCGCGGCAAGATTCAGCGCTTCACTGTTCCATTTGGCGACCGATGATGTTCGCTGTGGTTTCCGCCACCTTCTGGTCGATGTCAGTCATTTGCAGCCCGCTCTCGCGGCTGAGCAATATCAGTCCGCCCACAATCTCCCCGTCCGCCAGTATCGGTGCGACGATCTGGGCGGAATAATTCTCAGGCCTGTCGTCGCTGGTGATGGGAATCATCTTCACCCCTGTAGAAAGGTTCAGCAGGATCAGCTGGCGCGCCTGAAGGATCTGGTCCACATCCTGGCTGAGCTGTTTTTCCACGTATTCCCGCTTGGCCGCGCCGGAGCTGGATACGATGGCATCCCGGTCGCTGATCAGCGCCACATGGCCGAGGGTGCGGTACAGGGAATCGGTGTAGTCCTTGGCGATGGTCGCAATCTCCCCGATTGGGGAATACTTCTTCAATACAACTTCGCCGTCATGATCGGTGAATATCTCCAGCGGGTCCCCCTCCCGAATCCGCAGCGTCCGCCTGATCTCCTTGGGGATGACCACTCGTCCCAGCTCGTCTATCCGCCGTACAATGCCCGTTGCTCGCATAAAAAACGCCTCCGATTGCTCAAACTGATCATCATTTGAGCCGTAGCAGGCGTCAAATGATTTCGCACACTTCAAGTCGTGTGCGTAGTTTGCGCGAATCGGGGCGTTTTATGCGCTGAAGTCAGTGTTCAGTTTGAAACGCATTGGTTTATCATCGCTTTATAGTATGATCGTATGTACTGTAAAAGATACTCGATCACCTTTATAGAAAACAAGCCCAACTACGATACCTATATCCAGTGTGAGTTAAAGGATGATGAAATGGCCATATACCTGGGCGGTTCTCTCAGCTCCGTGCAAAGGTAAATGTGTCAGACTATAGCGGCGAGTATATCCTAGCAAACCGTCGTTCGGCTTTGGGCAGATATTGACCTTGCCGGCTTCCGAATGTTCGAACAGCTTCAACAGGTTTTCCCGGCGCTAATTTCATTTCGTATGTCTACAGAAAATGTTATTGAGTATTTATGGAACTACCGCACAATACGGCGGCGTCCGGGCGCTCGAACCCAGTAAACCTTCGAAATCTGCAATTGCATCTGTCGAAAAACTCACTCGCCAGCTGACCACCTTAATTGCGCGGTATTTCCTTAGAAAAAGGATTGACGAGGTCTGCCTCCTATATGGAAAAACTACAGCAAGCCGCACAGGAAATGTGGTTTCCGTTGTTTGGTGATGTAATTAGCGCCATACTCGATTGCGATGTTTCGATTGAACAGGAAGTGTTTTAATCCTGATAGAACGCTTTAAGCATTTTTCTCATCTTGCCAATGTTCTTTGTTTCCAGTATAGCTTGCTGTAACATGCCTTATTCATCTATCCCCTTTTTTCGCCGTTGGATACTCAGCATCTATCCTGTGGTAGCAAGGACAGTCGACTGCATGACCAGTCTCTGTTCTGTTCTCCTCAAAGATCTGTCACCTGACTCCCACCAGGAATTGGTACACACGCCTGTATTTCCCTCCATTGAGCGACAGCGCCATGTTATAGCCATTATTGACCCCCGAACCAATCAGGCTTTCGCAGCGTGACAGGGTGTAGATCGCGTAAATATAGTTCACCGTAGTGTCCTCCACTGCGTCCTGATATTGTTCCGGGGAGTTTTTCTCTTTTTCAAGTTCCGATATCAGCGTTACATCCTTGAAATCAGAAACAGCAAACCGCTCCTGAGAAATCGCCCGCAGCTTTTTTCCATAGTGCTGACGCAGTTTCTCATAGGCATCGCGGTCCTCTGTCGCCAGGAACACGATTTCATAGCCATCCTCCTCGATCCACTGATCGATCAGGGGCAGCATCTGCTCCGGCGTCGCCTGCAGATTGACGCCCATCAGTTTGCTCGCCACATAATCCGAACCGCGGATCAACACGCCCAACGTCTTTCTGCCACACAGGACCGCTTCGGCGTATTCCTCAAGCTGAGCTCTGAATTCGGGCCGAAAGATGTCGGCCTCGATGCCTTGACCGTACTGCTGGAACTGCCAAGTGGTAATCAAAGGCGACATGTTGTCCGCTACGATGGTGTTTTCCTCGTTGGAATCCGCCGGCCGCCCATCCACAGCGAAATACCGCATCAGCAGATCGTCGGAATAGCGTGAGCTGCCCGGCGAGAGAAATGCCTTCCATCCCTTCTGAGAAAACAACCGGTTATAGGAATAAACCCGGTTTAGTATGGCGCCCAGTCCCAGATCCCTGTACAGTATCATCTCCACATAGCGAATCTGTTCGAAAGGCTTGTCGGTCAGCCATTGCCAGAAGAATACATTGTGAAACAGCGGCATTGAACTCATATAGCTGTAGTCCTTGCGGGTATAGCCCGTCTCTATTATGCCCGGAATCACATACAACGTGGTTCTGTCCTTCGTCTGGGGGTCCTTTGGAAGCGCTTCTACAATGTGCAGGTGCTCCGACGCCGGAAGGAACCATCGCGCCCGCTCGTCCGTGAACCAGACCTTTGCCTCTGTGTACTCTAGCAATAGCCTTGCGCAGACGAGGGCGTACTCGTCAATCGCCTCAAACATCGCTTCATCGAAGCCCCTCAGATAGGCCAGACACAGCTTTTCGACGTCCGATTCGTCATAACGCAGGTACGGTGGAAAGACGTCCTTCCCATCCGTCAACTTGAGATAAGCCCTGGCCTCTACCGGAAAAAGATCCATATTCCTGGTGTATTCAAGTATATAATCTTCGCCGTTCGGGTTAGTCACAAAAAAACGGTTTTCCCCCTCCGCGGCCCATGCGAGCGCATCGTGGAAGACCATATCACTATGATGAAGCGTGCGCAGATTTCTGTCTGCGGGAGTAGCCTTCTGAATATTCAGCATTAATCAATTCCTCCTACCCTTTTTGATCTTTGATACCTATTTTCGACATAATAAACAAGAAATAGAGAGAAGCGGATCATCTTTCTCGAGGCATTGCTTCCCCGAAAACATACGCATAGCATCTGCCTTGCTCCACTGCTCGCTTTCCCGGATGGTGAGGTTCATTTTCACGACCTCGCAAATCAAGCGTGGCCCCTCACCCGAATTATCAATGACGCGGGTGTGATCCGCAATTCGGACAAGCTGCGGCAGATTCCGGAGAGATCGTTCGTACCGGCTGATGGTTTTCTCGACAGGCACATCATGTCTCCCGGCTTTTGCGCGGGCCTTGACGCGCCTTACATTGATTTCTGCATTATTGGTCAGTACAAACACTGCGTGGATCTCATAGCCCTGAGCTTCTGCCTGCCGTTATAATTCCAGATTTCGATCTGTGGAAAGTACAGTCTCAAAGGTGAAATCCTTACGCACTTTAAAAGCATCTTCCTGATGTGCTCCGCTTCCTGCACCGCCTCTTGACCTGTGCAGCGGGAACCCCTCTCTATCTGGCGTTGAATTATCGAGCCAGGATGTTCATCACAGCGTTGAAGCTCAAACCCATCTCAGCAGCGATGCGCGCGGTTTCCTAGCGGATATCTTCGTCCAGTCTAATTGTGCTTGTAAGCATCACGATCAGTTCCCGCTTCTCATTTTCACCTCTATTATAGGTCTGCCCCGTGATTTAGTCAACACATATGATAGCGTTTGTGTATTATTGTCCCGTATCAGAGGCTTAGCACCCTGTGCTATAGCCCATTGCGACTACCTGTTGACGACTGACGACAGTTTGTTGAAATACCATACCGACCGCATCAGGATTGTATACCCAACCAGGCTTATCAGGATATTGGGAGGTGAGAACGATGAATAGCACTACTGAAATCATGAGGTGGGACATAAGCTGTCTTCTGGAAAAATGGAGGCGATTGAAACAGAAGGCTTCATTTCCACGATCATACGCGTGCGCTTCGATTATACCAAGTGGCGCAATGGCTATTTCGGGAGTATGACAGTGGATGAGCGTAATTCTGCGACAGCAAACTATGATTCTGTACATCCATTTCATCCAAGAAAACCACACGCAAATCTTGAATATTCCGTTTGGCAGCATAGCAATATACAATGCTATGCTGCCAACATGTTATTTTATGTAGGATCAGATAAGTCCACGGTTTCTTTCCAGCTGTTTTGCCGTCTTCAAATGTGATTCTACCCAGGTGATAACTGTAAATATTATATATGACGGGTTCCCTTCCCGAATTCGAAGTGTCCGCCTGATCTCCTTGGAGATGACCACTCGCTTGCCGTTTTCGTTACAATTCCATATCCAGCGGCACGCCCAGCAAGTGGGCGATCTGGTTGATCGCGATTCGATCGTCGTAGCGATACATGTCATGGGCGGGTTCGGTATCAAAGCAATAGTTGCCCACGATCTCAACCGAGTAGTCGAAGTATTTCCTGTACAGCGCCGCGGCAGCGTTGTAGATGGCCTGGCCCCAGCGCTGGTGATAGGTGGAGGTGACGATGGTGATGGTCTCGACGCCCTGCTGCTTCAGCATTTCCATGGTGTTTTTCGCGTTTTGCAGCGTGGTCTTCGCAGCTTCATCGATGTGTATGCGCGAGGCGTCTATGCCGCGCTTGCGAATCAGATAATCCCGCATCATCCCCGCTTCCGTGTGCTGCTTCGGATTGTTGTCGCCGGTCGCGCCTCCGGAACAGACGACAATCGTGCTGGGAAAGGACCGTGCCGCGGCCGCGGCGGCATCGCACCGCCCCACCAGCTCCGGCTGCATCTCCCCGTTTTTCAGTTCGTAGCCCAACAGCACAAAGGCATGATGTTCGCTATCGCGCAAACTGGTCTCTTCCAGGGCGGAAGCGAACTGTTCCCCCTCCTTATAGACGAAGAGCGGGTAATCGTCGTCGAGATAGACGTCGCGCCAATGCTCAGCGATGGCGCTGGCGATATCCCAGTCCGATTCGCTGACCAGACGAATCTGAGCAAGGTCAGTGTCGATCCTCGCATCGTCGTCTTCTGAAGACGTCTCATAGGCGCTCATCAGATCCATCAGCAAATCGGCAAAGAACGCCTTGTTGTCGTCGCTGATCCACTTTTGCTCCGCTATGGCCGGAATAATGTTGAGAATCAGGGACAGGAACAGGAGCGCCGCAAGCATCTTTTTCATAACGATCGCCTCCAAACAGAATTCTCACTGTGAATTGTATCACACGGAAAACCCGCTGTCCACAGCAAAATAGCGGTTGCCTGCGCCATTGTATTATGGTAGAATAAAGCCATAGAACAACACATTTGCGCAGTTGTCTGACTGCGGCGACAAAGGAGCATCTCTATGGATCATGAACAAACTGCCCGCGCCAACCATAAAAGCGGCTGCAATTGCGGCCAGTCCGTATTTGCCACTTTTGCCCGGGAGCTCGGCCTCACCCGCGATGAAGCCATGGGCATTGCCCCAAGGCCCCGCTCGGAGGGTGGGCAGTGTGGCGCATACCTGGCGGGAAAGGCATTGCTGGAGCGCTTGAAGCCGGAGGCCGTCAGCGACTTTGAAGCGCAATTCAAGGCGCTCAACGGCGCGACGGAGTGCCGCAGGCTGCGCGGTGCCGGAAAGAGCTGCAATGACTACGTGGGCGACGCGGCGCGGCTTGCTGAAGCGCTGCTCAACGTCCCGTCCAAACGCCGATTTGAAGGCCAGGAATAATACTCCTCTCAGTTTAAACCAGCGATTCTGTGGGCATCTTTTCCGCCCTGACTGCGTCAAGCCTCCTTGACTTGCCGCCAGCAAGCCTCTTGACTTGCCGCCAGCAAGCCTGCGGAGTCTTTCCTTGCCAGGACGAAAAATCTGCTACACAGCTTTCGCTGTTTTAACCTGAGAGTAGTATAAAACCGGTTACTTGTGGGGGAGGAAGAAGCTTTTGACTTCATACTATGATTTAACGCTCGTCGCGTCCCTGGCGCTGGCGCTCATATACGTGTGCGTGTGGCACAAGCACTTTGATGTGCGCATCACGCTGGTATTCGTGTTCGTGCCCATCATCAACCTGGGCTATTGCCTGTTAAACCGGGCACAGAGTCAGGAAGCCGCCCTGGTAGCCAACGTGCTGACCTACATCAGCGGGTGCTATTTGATGCCGGTCATCATGTTCACTGTATTCAGCCTATGCCATATAAAGCTCCCGCGATGGATTTCCGTGGGGCTGCTGACGATCAATACCGCCGTGCTCCTGTGCCTGGTCGTAAACGGTGAAAGCGGGCTGATCTATAAATCCGTTTCATTCCAGCATGTGGAAGATCAGGTGATCTTTACAAAGGTTTACGGCCCCGTTCACAGCGTCTACTACGCTACGATCTTCGCCTGTTTCCTTGCAAGTATCGGTGCGATGGTCTACAGCTACATCCGCAAGAAACAGGTTTCCCGCAAGCTGATCTACCTGCTTTTCCTGCCCGTCGCCCTTTCGATGCTCAGCTTCTTCGCCGGGCGACAGCTGGTGAAGGGCATCGAGCTCATCCCGGGCTCCATCACCATCGCCCTGATGGTCTACCTGATTATTGTGCACCGCATTTGCCTGTATGATATCACCGATACCGCCATCGACACGCTGGTACAAACCGGCGACACGGCATTCATCTCCATCGACTTCAAGCTGAACTACCTGGGCAGCAACGCGACTGCCAAGTCCATACTGCCCGAGCTGAATGCGCTGACCGTCGACCGTCCGGTGGCCAATGCGCCCGCGATGAATGATACCGTGCTCGCGTGGCTTAATGCGTTTATCAGGGACGAGTCCGATAACACGGCGCTGTTTGAGCGCAACAACCGCATCTACAAGATTCAGTCCGGCTACCTGTACGACAGCCATCGAAAGCGGGGCTATCAGCTCTTCATCACCGATGACACCGCGGACCGGCAGTATATCAACCTGTTGGCGAACTTCAACACAGAGCTGAAGCGCGAGGTGGATGAAAAGACGGCGCACATCCTGGCCATGCACAACAACCTGATAATGAGTATGGCGACCATGGTCGAGAGCCGGGACAACTCCACCGGCGGTCACATCCGTCGCACCAGCGAGGGCGTCCGTCTGCTCACCGCCGAAATCCAGGCTGACAGCGCGTTTGCGCTGTCCGAAGCGTTCTGCCAGAACCTGATCAAGGCCGCGCCGATGCACGACCTTGGCAAGATCGCCGTGGACGACGCCGTACTGCGCAAGCCGGGCCGCTTCACACCGGAAGAGTTTGAAAAGATGAAAGCCCACGCCTCCGAGGGTGCGCGCATCGTCCACGAGGTCCTGAAGGACACCGACGATCCGGACTTCCGAATCATCGCCGAGAACGTGGCCCACTATCACCACGAGCGCTGGGATGGCTCCGGTTACCCGGAAGGGCTGAAGGGCGAGGAGATTCCCATCGAAGCGAGGATCATGGCCATCGCGGATGTCTACGATGCCCTGGTCAGCAAGCGGGTCTACAAGGACAGCATGCCCTTTGACCAGGCAGACGCCATCATCATGCAGGGCATGGGTAAGCACTTTGACGCCCGGCTGGAGCCCTATTACCAGCGGGCCAGGCCGAAGCTGGAGGCCTATTACGCCGCCATGAATGCCGCGGAGGCGTAGTTAACGCGGCGCGCGCACCTTCAGCCCCCTCAGATGCGCCTTGTGTTCGTCGGGGATTCGGTAACTCTCCAACGCCTTCTGTATCGCCTTGTTGTGGGTCCAGGGTTCAAGCGCCCGCGTCTGGATGTACGGCAGCACGGTTTCATACTGCTTGGCCAACGCCGTGGCAAAGTACCAGGCGACCATCATTTTGACGTAGTATTCGTCCGAGTGAACCCCGGCAACCATGCGCGGGTATTCGGGCTCAAAGGCTTCATCCAGGTAGTGGGCCATCAGCATACCGATGGCAAAGCGAACGGTATAAGTCTGTCCGGAATCCAGCCATTCGAGAATACACCTCAGCAATAGAGGCCTGTGTTTCCTGAAAACCTGCGGCGAAAGCTGGTCACAGGTCGCCCAGTTGTCCACAAAGGGCAGGAACCAGCAGACCGCCGAAATGCATTCGTCATAGTCCCGCATTTCAGAGAGTATAAAGGCGTGCAGCTGGTTCTCGTCGAAGTAGCTGTGCGGCAGGTCGTCCAAAAACACGGCGGCATCCCCCGCTACGTAAAGCTGTCTGGCCAGCTTTCGCAGCGCGGGTGTGCGCACGCCGATCATGGCATCCGGGTCAATCGTGGGGATCAGTTTGACCTGAAAGGCACGGTATGGCTCATCCCGCATCTGAAACAGCGCGTCGCGGATCTCGGCGGGCGTCATGATATCCCTCCTTCGTGGCAAGGGTGGTTATGCATCAGTTTCGCCGGAAGCGGCTTCGGATTTGCGCCTCTCCGGCGGCAAGCAGATCGCCGGCATCGTTTCCCAACGCGCGGCGAAGGTATTCATATTCGTCCTTCACGGCATCCGCGTGACAGACGCAATATGCCCCTGCGTCGCTGCCGAGGGCGATGGTCCCTCCCAACCTGGCGCCTTCGGCAACATTGCGAAGCTGGCCGTCCAATATACGTTCAAGGACTGCATCGGGGAACCTGCCGTTGCCGATCAGGTTGCCTACGGTGGACAGCGTCGGCACCCAGACCGCGCCGCTCTCGGCCAATGCGCGCACTACAGGCCCATCCATGTAGGCGCCGTGCTCCACGCTGTCCACGCCGGCCTCCAGCGCGGCGAGAACTGTGTCCGCGCCGTTGACGTGAGCCATCACGGAAAAGCCCTCCCCGTGGGCAATGTGGATCATCTCGCGGATCTGCCCCGCCGTCAGCGGGATGCTTGTTATGACGCCATAGCGGTCGAAATCCATCAGGCCGGAGATCATGATTTTGATGAAGTCGCCATCGTATCGCTCAACCTCCGCCACCAGGGCCCGATAGTCGGCCATCGTCTCGAATGTGCGGCCGATAAACCCGCCGTAGCGCCCCTTCATGCAGATTGGAAAACACGGGATGCGATACTCTATGCCATAGTCTGCCGCGAGTATCCTGGAGCGCTGGCAGACCCCGAAGGCGTCGCCGCCGTCGCGCAGATAGCTGATACCTGCGCGGGCATATTTCTCCAGCACCGCCCGGATCAGGTCGTCGCGAACGTGGCCCTTGTGGGCGTCGATGGCGTCCCTGTAGTAGACGCCATCCAGAACCATATGAATGTGACAGTCGCCAAACACACAAACACTCCCCTGCTTTGGGCATTAATCCGGCACTTATACGCCCGTGGATATTATAAACCCTGGTTCTGCAAAAATCAACGCCGCCACGCATAGAAGATAAACCACAAGGAGGTATTGCCCCTATGAAGGTTCGTTTTAACGAGGATCATGAGGTCGTCAGACACATCCAGGAGGGCCTGAAGCAGACGGGCGGTTTCTGCCCGTGCAGGCTGGCGCGTACACCGGAGAACAAATGCATGTGCGAGGAATTCAGGCGGCAGATCGCCGACCCCGATTTTGAAGGTTACTGTCACTGTATGCTGTATTACAAGGAAAAATAAAGGCGTTCAGCAATGCTTCTTTGTCAGAATGTGGCATTCGTATTCTGTCTGACGTCATGCCAAAAGTCGCAGAGGCGGTGCAAGCGCCGCCTCTGCATTTATATACGGTCTTCAGCTTTTTCGGGAATCCGTCACACAAAAGCCATCGGAGCCTTCCGATTTCGTGTATACGGAAGAGAATCACCAGACGCAGATCCTGTCCTCGGGGGCCAGGTACATGCCGTCGCCTTCCTTGACGTCAAAGGCCTTCTGGAATTCGTCAAACTGCATCACGGTCACGTTGGTGCGCAGGTAGCTCAGCGGATGCTCGTTCGTCTGGGCGCGGCTGAGCTCGGTGGACTTGACGACCTTGACCGCCCATAGCTTGGCGTAGGCCTCAAAGAACTTCTGATTGTCGAAGCCCTCTACGCCGGCACCGACGCGCAGTGCGCACTTCATACCGCCCATGTCCGCGATGGCCTCGCCCTGTACGCGGGTACCGCTGTATTTGATGCCGTCAAACAGCACCAGGTTGTCGTAATAATCGATCAGCTTCTTCGCGCGGGCGTCGAAGGCGACCTTGTCCTCGTCGCTCCACCAGGAGGCAAACCGGCCATCCTTGTCGTACTGTGATCCCGCAGGGTCGAAGGCGTGGCTGATTTCGTGGCCGATGATCACGCCGATGATGCCCATTTTCTGCTCATAGGAAAAGTCGCTTTGATAGATGACGCCGTTCAGGATGCCCGCCAGGATGTTGATGGAATTATCCGAGGGATTATAGAAGGCATTGCCGGTAGAGGTCGGCATGATGAAGCGGTTCCATTCGGACCGGTCCACCGGTTCGTTGATCTTGCTCAGCTCCTTGTCCCGTGCGTACTGCCAGGCGGTAAGGGCAGCCTCCAGCAGGTTTCCGTCCGTCTGGAATTCCAAATCGTCCCAGGGGTCGAGGTCATCCGGATAGACCGCGCGAACTGCGAGATTGTCCAGCTTCTCAATGGCCTTTTCCCGGGTGGCTTCGGTCAGCCAGGTCTCCTCCGCCAGCATCTTGTGGTACTCCGCGACGATCGCGTCTATGATCTCCAGTATTTCGTCGCGCAGCTGGGGCGTACAGTACTTTGCGATGTAAAGGTTGTCCGCCGGAATGCCCAAATCCCGGAAAATGGTCCTTACAGCCAATATCTCATCGCTCTCGGAGCCCTTTATGCCCAATACGCCATTTTGGGCGTCCTCCACGTCGTCCCGGGTGGCCTTGTCCAGGTAATCCGCCCACTGCTCCACAGTGTGCACCGTCAGCCAATCCCGCAGCAGGACAAGGTTTTCCTCGGTATAGATGCCGGCGAGGGCCTTCATATACTCAGGCTCGGTCACGTTGTAATGATTGACCTGATCCATATCCCAACCCTTCAGGATCTCACCCGCTGGGAACGCGCCGCACATGGCCTCAATGCCTGCCAGATCGGTGGGATTCCAGAAGCTGGCGATATTCGCCGGATTCTTATGCGCTTCCAGGTCGGCTTGCTGCGCCGCCAGCAGTGCCTCGAGGGCATAGGTGTTTTCGATCATCGTTGCGGCCTCTGCCTCGGAAAAGCCCAGATGATTGAGCAGTGCCGTCCATGCGGCCGTCATGGCTTCCTTGGTCACGCGTCCATTCTCGCTCAATTCCTTGTATTCCGCGGGGTCGCCCAGGGACAGGCCGATGGGCGAGATGGACAAGACCCGCGCGCTGGGGTCATCTTCGGAGATGGACATGCTGTAAGCGAACAGACAGCCGCCTGAACCGCCGACGCCGCCTTCGCTGGCAAAAGCGGTGATGCCGCCCCGGCCCTTGTCGGCAAACCAAGCAGTCATGTCCTCCAGGCTGTCGATGGCGCGAAGCGCCTTGAGATAGGGCATGGCCGGTTCGATACCGAGGGCATCCCGGGCATCCCAATCGATCAGCAGATTGTAATACCGGCGCACCAGCTCAGCATCGTGGCCGGCCAGCGTTTCATCCTGTATGGCGTCGAGGCGCATCTCGTTGATGATCTGCCTGAGGGAGTTGAAGCCGCCGGCGCCCGTGTTGCCTTCGGGAATAACGAGGCCCAACAGATAATCCCGGTTTATGGCCAGGTTGAAGTCGTCCTGTGGACGGGCCACAGGGGTATCCTCCGTCAACGCGCCGTCAATGTCCGTGTTGAGCCAGGCGTTTGCGTCTGCCAGCGCCGGAGCGCAGAGCAGCAGCGCAGCCAGGAGCACACATGTAACGCTGATGATTCTTCTGACAAAGCTGCTTTTCATCTTGTTTCCTCCAGTCATATTTTGGATTTACGATAAATATAGCACATAATGTCGATAAAAGCGAGTTCAAAAGGTTAAGGAAATACCGCATAATAAGGGTGGTTGGCTGGCGAGTGAATTTTCCGTCAGGCGCGCCTGCAAATTTCGCAGGCTTGCTGGCGGCAAGTCAAG
>CADBVG010000013.1 GCA_902798105.1 uncultured Eubacteriales bacterium | reverse complement strand
AAGATTTGAGGCGCGGCACCTTTGCCTTCATTTCAAGGCACTTTTCCGCAGGTTTACTGGCGGTAAATCAAGGAAAAGTAACGCCGAAATGCAGGCAAAAACGCCGTAACTGCAACGAAGTTTCCAGCCAAATGCGGCGCGGCGATTTTAGAAACACGCCCTAGACATTTATTTGGCAAAGAGCCCGAAAAAGACAAAAACGAAAAAAGCCGCAAATGCGACTTTTTTCAGCACCGCCACGGGGACTCGAACCCCGGTTTTCGCCGTGAGAGGGCGACGTCTTAACCGCTTGACCATGGCGGCAAATACTGGCTGCCGAACCTGGATTCGAACCAGGACTAAATGAGTCAGAGTCATTCGTGCTACCTTTACACAATTCGGCAATGTCAACCGGATACAACGCACCCGACCGACGAATGATATTATAGTTCCGAATGGAGAAAAAGTCAAGGGGTTTTTATGAATTCATCTGCTTTTTACTTTTTGCGTGGATATGCAAAACCGGCACAATTAAATGTTCGTTAACGGGCACAAAATACTTGCAACCTTCATGTTCAGACGCTATGCTAATAAATGCGGGGGGATTGCTTCCCGGATTATGTGAATAAGTGAGGAGACGGAACCTATGAAAGCCGTGAATATCAAGCTGAGCCTGGCGGAAAATGTCAAGACCTTCGTGAACATCGCCAATCGCTATCCCTACGACATCGACCTGCGCGTGGGCCGTCACGTGGTGGATGGCAAGTCCATCCTGGGCATCTTCAGCCTGGATTTGTCAAAACCGATTACCCTCGAGGTTTACGCCGATCACTGTGATGACCTGATGGAAGAACTGAAGCCCTTTATCATCGGTTAAGGCATATACAAAAGACGCCGTCGCGCAATGCGACGGCGTTTTTGAAAGCGTCTACAGCTTTCCTCGCAGGAAATTGGCGACGATGCCTATGGCTTCACGCACCATGAAGTGGATGAGGGTCGGCCCGGTGTACTCCGCGGCGATGCCGTGTACGTTCGTCAGCCCCGCCCGACGGGCCAATTGCAGCGAGCGCCATATGTGGTAGTTGTTGGTGACGACGCCGACAGCGGCATCGGGGCGGTCGATCAGCGCCCTGGAGAATTCCATGTTCTCCTGGGTGTTGGTGGACTTATCTTCCATCAGAATGCGCCCAGGGTCCACGCCCCGCTTGATGAGCTCGTCGCGGATGCATTGGGCCTCGCTGATGGGCTCGCTGTGGCCCTGGCCGCCCGAGGCGATGATGACGGCGTCCGGGTGCTGGTCCAGACAGTCCATCACGGCATTGACGCGTCGGGTGAGGGCGGGACTGGGGCCGTCGGCGTACACGCTGGCGCCCAGCACCAGCAGATAATCCATGCCGGGCGGAGCCATGGCGTTCATGCCGCTGATGATGAGACCCTCCAGCACGGCCAGCAGCGCCAGCCCTGCGATCAGGGCGGTCCGCCATGTGTAGCGCAGCCAGCGGGGGACGGGCGCGCGGGTCAGCAGGCCGGCGGCGATCAGCGCCCCGCCCGCGACGAGCCAAATCCACTGTATGCTCAGGCCGAAGCGGGAATAGAAGCCGATCAGGAAGTAAAATGCGATGCAGGCTGCGCCAGCCACAAGGTAGATGATTCCAAGGGCGTTCAACATAGAAATCCTCCCGGTTTACAAGGTAAAATGGAATACATCACAAAACAGCGCGGTCGGTTCAGCAACGGGCCGCGCTGTCCTGTGGAGAAAAACACGGTGCTATCAGAGCGTGGGATCGGGAATGCGCCCCTCGACGATGTCTTCCAGCGTAATGCCGGAGAGATAGCTGCGGATCAGCTTCTCAAGGCCCAGCCACAGCGGCAGCGTACGGCAGGTTTCCCGGCGCTCGCAGGTGTTTTCTGCCTGTTGCAGGCAGGTCACAGGGGCCATGGAGCCCTCCACGACCTGCAGGATCGCGTGAACGCTGTATTCGGATGCGGGCCTGGCGAGCATATAGCCACCCTGATAGCCGCGCACGGCGCGCAGCATACCGGCCTGACTGATGTGCAGGGCGATCTGCTCCAAATACTTTTTGGAAATCCCCTGGCGCAGGGCAACGTCCTTCAGTGTCACATAGCCGTCTTTCTGGTGCTCGGCGATATCGACCATCATGCGCAGGGCATAGCGCCCCTTGGTGGATATTTTCACGGTGAATGCCTCCTGTATTGTATTATGGAGACCGAATATATCAGTATGTATAATTGTAACATGAAAATTGTATATATGCAAGATGTAACGATTGAATATATGGCTGTTTCGTGAAAAAATTCACGAATAAGGCTTGATGTTGGACAAATAATGGTCAATTTTTGGCGAATTTTAGTCAAAATTCAGGCGTTCAGAATAGATATATATTTTATCTATAGCTTGATATCCTGAGGGAATATTGGACAAATCCGCCGTCCTGTGCTATGATGCATTCAGTAATTCGAACGGAATTGCCGAATTAATGAGTGCGCGGGCTTTAACCCGCGGACGACAAAACAGGAGGTAAACCATTATGAAGCTTCGTAAATTGATCGCCGCTATCCTGGCTGCACTGCTGCTGGTCGGTTCCGTGAGCGCGCTGGCTGACATCACCATCGGCGTGCCCAACGATACCACCAACGAGGCCCGGGCGCTCCAGCTGCTGGCCGACAACGGCATAATCGAGCTCGCCGAGGGCGCGGGCGAGACCGCGACCAAGGCGGACGTGCTGACCGACGGCGTTGAGATCGTCGAAGCCCAGGCCGAATACCTGATCAACCAACTGCCCGACCTGGACTACGCCGTGATCAACTCAAACTTCGTGCTGGACGCCCTGGACGCCGGCATTGAGATCAACACGGCCCTGCTGACCGAGGCCGAGGAGAAGTACCTGCCCCGAGCCAATGTCATCGCCGTGCGCGGCGACAACGTGGACGCCGACCTGACCAAGGCCCTGGTAGCCGCCGCCACCAGCCAGCAGGTGAAGGACTACATCACCGAAACCTACGCCGGCGCCGTGATCTCCGTGGTGGAGAACCCCACCGACGGCTATGACCCCGACGTGGACTACGCTGCCCTGGCCGGCCAGACCATCACCATCGCGGCTACGCCCGCACCCCACGCCCAGATTCTGGAGATCGTGAAGCAGATTCTGGCCGAGAAGGACATCACGCTGGACATCGCGGTCTACTCCGGTTACACCGAGGAGAACCCCGCCGTGGATGCCGGCGACGTATATGCCAACTACTTCCAGCACCAGCCCTACCTGGACGACTATGTGGCCGAGACCGGCGGCAACGTGGTCACCGTGGCGGTTGTCCACACTGAGCCCATGGGCCTGTACGGCGGCAAGCAGGCTGACCTGTCCGCGCTGGGCAAGTAATCCGTCAATTGGCCCTTGCCAGAATTCCCGTTTCAACGTATAATAGGGCTTGAACGGTATTTCGGACACGCCGGAAACCCGGCGTGTCCTTAAATATGTCAAAACAGGGTGATATACGGATGATCGAACTTCGAAACCTTTCCAAGAGCTTCGTCACCGCCGAGGGGCCGGTGGAAGCGCTGAAGAACGTAAACCTGACCGTCAATGACGGCGACATCTACGGCATCATCGGCATGAGCGGCGCGGGCAAGAGCACCCTCGTGCGCTGCATCAACATGTTGGAGCGCCCCACCGAGGGGAGCGTGCTGCTGGACGGGCGTGACCTTGGGTCGCTGGACAAGAAGCAGATGCAGGAGGTTCGTCGCTCGGTGACGATGATCTTCCAGTCCTTCAACCTGCTGATGCAATCCAACTGCCTGGAAAATGTGATGTTTCCGTTGAAGCTGGCCCATACCCCCAAGGCCCAGGCCGAGGCGCGGGCCCGGGAACTGCTGGAGACGGTGGGCCTGCCGGACAAGGCGAAGGCCTATCCGGCCCAGCTGTCCGGGGGCCAGCAGCAGCGCGTGGCCATCGCCAGGGCGCTGGCCACCAACCCCCGGGTGTTGCTGTGCGATGAGGCCACCAGCGCCCTGGACCCCAAGACCACCCAATCGATACTGGAGTTGATTCGCCAGATCAACCAGGATACGGGCATCACCGTGATCGTGATCACCCACCAGATGAGCGTGGTGCAGGAGATCTGCAATCGCGTGGCGATCCTGGAGAGTGGCCGCGTGGTGGAGGAGGGGGAGGTCAGCAAGGTGTTCTCCCGGCCCCAGGCCGCAGCCACCCGGGCGCTGGTGTTCCCGGGCATGGCCGAGGGCCAGGTCTCCTCGGGCTACGGTCAGCTGGTGCGCCTGATCTTCGACGGCTCGGTGACCACTCAGAAGCCGCTGATCGCCTCCATGGCCATGGACATCGGCATCGCGGCGAATATACTGGGGGCGTCCACCCGCACCGTGGGCAAAAAGGAGTACGGCTATATGATGATCGAGATTCCCGGTGGCCCTGACGAGCTGGCCAAGGCCATGAAGTACATTTCGAATGTGCCCCATGTCACGGCCCAGGCCGAAGTGGAATACGCGGCGAAGGAGGTGACAGCATGAATCCCTTTCTGAAGGCATTTACCCCGGAAAAGCTGTCCGAGGCCTGGGAGATCGTCGTGCGCGACTTTCCCCACGAGCTGTGGGTGACGCTGTACATCACGCTGCTGTCCACGCTGTTCGCCATCATCATCGGCCTGCCCCTGGGCGTTATATTGGTGACGGGAGACGAAAACGGCATCCACCCGCTGCCCAAGCCGCTGATGAAGGCGCTGAACGTTATCATCAACTTCCTGCGCTCGGTGCCGTTTCTGATCCTGATCGTGGTGGTCATACCGCTGACCCGCGCGCTGGTGGGTACCGCTACCGGCTCGGTGGCCATCATCGTGCCGCTGGTGGTGGCAGCCTTCCCCTTCGTGGCGCGGCTGGTGGAATCGTCCCTCAGGGAGTTGGATCCAAACATCATCGAGATGGCCCAGAGCATGGGCGCCTCAACGATGCAGATCGTGCTTCGGGTAATGCTGCCCGAGAGCGTACCGTCGCTGGTGAGCAACTTTACCTTGGCCATCACCACCATACTGGGCTACACCGCCATGAGCGGTGCGGTGGGCGGCGGCGGCCTGGGCAACATCGCTATCCAGATCGGATACAGCCGCTACAAGTACGCGGTGCTCTACATCGCCATGATCGTACTGGTGCTGGTTGTACAGGTGTTCCAGAGCGTGGGGTCGAGGTTGGCGGTAAAGCTGGATAAGCGAATCAAGCGGTAGCTTCTGATTTGTCGCTCCGCGACAAATCAGATTTTTTCATCAGCGATTCGCTTCAGCTCGCTTTCGCAGAAATCGCACAGCTCCTTGGCGTATTCCTCGCTGGCGGCCTCGGTGACGATGCGCAGCCGGGGCCTTTCCTCGTCGGGACAGATCCACGCCCAGCCCTCCTTGCGCCGAAAGCGCATACCGCCGCCGAACTCCACGTGCTGTTCCCGGCGGGCCATCGCCCGCAGTATTCGGCCGGTCTGGGCGGGGGAGATGGCCACGCTCCGGCTCCTGCGCGATACCGCGGGCATATCCCGCAGCCAGTCCCGCAGGGTGAGACGGGCCTCTGTCAGGGCGCTGAGCATGGCCAGCGCGGCCTGTATGCCGTCCCACTGCAAGGCGGACTGAATGGGGAAGCGCTGAGCCAGCGCGTTCATCCAAAATGCGCCCTCGCCGCATACATATTCTACCCGTGCGTTCTGGCGGGAAGCCAGGGCCTGGGCGGCGCGCGTGGCCTGGTTGGGCAACAGCAGCGTGGTTTCCCCTAGCGCAAGCAGCGTCCAAACCATCAGCAGCTGCTGGTCAGCCTCGGAAAGCGCGCCACGGTCGTCGGAAAGCGTGCACCGCTCGCCGTCCGTCGAGAAGCATACGCCCACTTCGCCGGGAGCCAGCGCCATTCCGGCGGGATCGCTCTCGGCGCGTGCGAAGAGACCGGCACGGCTAAAGGACTGCCCGGCCAGCGTCAGCAGCAGGGGATTATCCGCGTACAGCGCCACTGGGGGCGCGGCCTTCGGGTCGGCGGTGAAGCGGGCTGCCGCATCGGCAATGTAGGCGGTCCGCAGGCCACCCACGGTTTCGACAGACTGCGCATCCCGCAGGAAGGGCGGCGTAAAATCCTGCCGGGCGTTCTGGCCGGTCACGGCCCGCTGCTGTCGGCTGGGCAGCCGCGCGCCCTGGGCGTTCAGCGGCATCAATCGCCGGGTCTCCACCAGGATGCCACCGTCGCAGCGCAGCAGCTGCACCCCGTGGCGCAGCTGGGGCAGCGTGCACTCACCGGCATCCAGCACCCGCACGCCCTGGGCCATCGCGCCGGCGACCGCTGCGTGCCACTGTGCATCGGCTTGCCCGCCGGCAGCCCGCCCCAGCAGCAGCTCCCGGGGCTTGAGCACGGCGCACACGGCCTGGGTGGCGCGCAGGGACTGACCGGGAGTGGATAAGGGCATCGCTCCTCCGGTGAAGTTCCCGTTTGCGCGATTGCCCCAGATCAGGTTGGCGTCCAGCCGCTCGCCGTCCGCGCCCCACTTGCCGGGCCACAGTTTCACTCCCGGCAGCAGCACCGCCCGCTCTCCGAGGGCCGCGCCGGTGCCCAACACGCTCTCTTCATAGGCCTGAGCGCCGTCGCCCAGGGCTGCCCCCGCGGCCAGCACGCAGCCCCGCGCCTGCGCACCGCGCATCAGTCGCGCGCCGCTCCAGAGCACCGATCGCTTCAGGCTGGCGCCCTCGCCGATGGTACAGCCCGCCCCCACAACGCTGTAGGGGCCAACGTAGGCTCCGGGCAGTACCCGGGCGTTCGCGCCGATCAGGCAGGGCCCTTCCAGCACGGCGGAGCGATCCACCGACGCCCCGGGCATTTGGACGACCCTGCCCTGCCGGGGGAATAGCCCCTCCACATGAATCCGCCCCTCCAGCGCGTCGGCGTGGGCCTGGAGATAGGCCCGAATGTCGCCGATGTCGCACCAGTAGCCCTCCATCACGTACCCGTACACCGGCAGTCCCCGCTTCACCAGGGCGGGAAAAAGCTCCTGGCCGAAGTCGCAGGGCCGGTCCGGGGGGATGTGGTCGAGTACTTCAGGCTCCAGGATGTAGATGCCGGTGTTCACCGTGTCGGAGACCACGTCGCCCCAGTCCGGCTTTTCGTGAAACGAGCGCAGGCGGCCGTCGGCGTCGGTCAGCACCACGCCGTAGTCCAGGGGATTGTCCGCCCGCTTCAGCACCAGCGTGGCCACCGCGCCCTTGCGGCGGTGAAAGGCGATGGCGTCACTTATGTCCAGGTCGGTCACGCCGTCGCCGGAGAGCACCACGAAGGATTCGTCCAGGAAGCGCCGGGCCTGCCTGACACCGCCCGCCGTGCCCATGGGGGAAGGCTCGGTGGTGTAGCGCAGGGACACGCCGAAGTCGTCGCCCGCGCCGAAATAATCCCGTATGGCGTCGGGCAGGTAGCCCAGCGTGACGGCGATATCCGTGATGCCGTGCTGCTTCAGCAGCGCCAGCGCGTATTGCATCACCGGGCGTTCCATCAGCCGGATCATCGGCTTGGGGCAATCGCAGGTCAACGGCCTCAGGCGCGTGCCCTCGCCGCCCGCCATGATGATCGCCTTCATCGAAAAGGTCACATCCTTTATGACAGCATGGATTTATATATGCGCTATTATAACCATGGAAGACGCAATTCATGCAAAAATGCAATTTGCCTTTATTTTGTCATGTTTTGCGGTTGAGGATTGTGTTGACGCGGGGGCGGAAACATAGTATACTATTATCAAAGCTTTATGTTGAGCCCTAAGGGCCTGCAGAGCAAGATACACCACGATAAGGGGGAAACCTGAATGATGAAGCGTATTATGGCATGCCTGGTGGCGGTTGTCTGCCTGCTGACGTCCTTTGCGTTTGCGGAGGGACTTACGATGAAAGTCGTCAACGTCAACACCGCGGTCAACCTGCGCAAAGGCCCGAGCACGGATACAGAATCCCTGGCTCAGGTGCCCGTGGGCACAATCGTTACCGACTGCGTGCAGGAGGGCAAATGGTACCAGGTCAACTATAACGGTACCGTCGGTTACATTCGCGGCGATAAGCTGGAGGCTGTTGAAGCGCCTGCCGAAGCGCCCGTCGAAGCACCTGTTGAGCAGCCCGCCGAAGCGCCTGCCGAGCAGCCTGCCGAAGCGCCCGCGGACCAGCCCGCAGTGGCTGACGGTGAGCCGCTGGTAGCCGAGGGCGAGCCTCTCGCGCCCGCTGCAGAGGAAAAGGCGCCCAAGAGCGTCCTCGAGGAAGTTGAGAACGCGCCTGTGGAATCCTATAACGAGGAAACGGAATATGATGACGACTTCGTGATCCTGGACACTGTCGCCAACGGCGTGCGCGTCATCGGCCGCCAGATCTATCAGTCGGATTGCGAGTATCTGATGGCCGTCGGCCTGGATGCCTCCGGCAATGAGCTGTGGAAAAACGAGACGACCACAGACAGCATCACCGAGCTGATGCAGACCGATGTTTTCATCGCCGGCACCGCTGACGCGCCGCTGGTGATGATGTACAACGCCTGCAGGGGCCTGACTGCTATCAATCCCACCACCGGCGAAGTGGTTTGGGAGATCTTCAAGAAGGATCTCAACCTGGGCGGCAGCATTTCCCACGTGGTTGACGGCAATGGCGTTGCTTACATCGCCGGTTATTATGGCCCCGACCCGGTGGCCATTGATGCCAACGGCAAAGTGCTGTGGCAGGCCAGTTCCGGCAGCGCCGAGGCGACCTGGCTGTATCGCATGGAACTGAGCGACGAAGGTATTGCCTGCTCCTATGGCAAAATGGCCGGAGAAGAGTATGGCACCATCGTGTATGATTTCAGCGGCAATGTGGTGAGCATTGTGAACGAATAAGAACTCTGCGCGGATGAACCCGGGGGCCCGATGCATTTGCATCGGGCCCCCGGGTTTTTGGGGAAAAGGGACAAATTCTGATTTATCGAGCAAGGCTCGATGAATCCGAATTTGTCAGAGTATATACTTCTTCACGTCCATCTGGTGCATGTCCCCGCTGAGCTGTGCCTTCACATACTCGGCGTTGACCTGGACGCTGATCTCGGGGGCGTCGCCGCCGCCGGCGTTGAAGGCGATATCGCTGAGGATGCGCTCCATCAGCGTGTGCAGTCGCCGCGCGCCGATGTTCTCGCTGGATTCGTTGGCCTGCCAGGCGTATTCCGCGATCAGGGACAGGGCGTCTTCGCCGAATTCCAGGCTGACGCCGTCCACCCCCAGCAGCAGCTGGTACTGGCGGATCAGGGCGTTCTCGGGCTGGGTGAGGATGCGCTTGTAGTCCTCCATGGTCAGGGGCTTCAGGTCCACGCGCACGGGGAAACGGCCCTGGAGCTCGGGGATCAGGTCGGTGACCTTGGATACGTGGAACGCGCCAGCGGCGATGAACAGCACGTGGTCGGTCTTGACCGGGCCGTACTTGGTGTTCACGGTGCTGCCCTCGACGATGGGCAGTATGTCCCGCTGCACGCCCTCGCGGCTGACGTCGGGGCCGCTGTGGCCGCCGCCGCGGCCTGCCACCTTGTCGATCTCGTCCAGGAACACGATGCCGTGCTGCTCGGCCCGTTCGATGGCCTCGGTGTATACCTGATCCATGTCGATCAGACTCTGTTCCTCCTCAGCCTGGAGGATCTTCCGGGCCTCGCGGACCTCCACCTTGCGCAGTTTGGTTTTCTTTGGCAGTATGTTGCCCAGCACGTCGTTCATATTCATGTCCATGCCGGGGATTTCGGGCTGGGGCGTGCGCTCCTCGACCTCTACCTCTACCATCTCGTGCTCCAGCTCGCCCCTGCGCAGGCGCTCGCGCACGTCGCCCTGGCGCAGAGCCAGCGCGTTCTTCTCCTCGGGGGAGGGCTCGGGCTGTCGGGGCTTGTTGCCCAGCAGGATGTCGATGGGGTTGGCGGGCTTGCGTTTGGCGGTCTGGGTCAACAGCTCCACCAGCCGGTCCTCCACATTGGCCTGGGCGCGGATGCGCACCCGCTCGGCGTGCTGGCCTTTGACCAGACGGATCGAAGCCTCCACCAGGTCGCGGATGATGCTCTCCACGTCGCGGCCCACATAGCCCACCTCGGTGAACTTGGTGGCCTCGACTTTCACGAAGGGGGCGTCCACCAGCTTGGCCAGCCGGCGGGCGATCTCGGTCTTGCCCACGCCGGTGGGGCCGATCATCAGTATGTTCTTGGGGGTGACCTCCTCCCGGATGTCCTCCGGCAGCTGCGCCCGGCGATAGCGGTTGCGCAGGGCCACGGCCACGGCGCGCTTGGCGTCGTCCTGGCCGATGATGTAGCGATCCAGTTCGCGAACGATCTCGCGGGGGGTTAATTCAGTCATAGCTTTTTCCTTTCAAGGGGGATTGGGTCTAGGGCGCGTTTCAAAAATCCTGAACATGCAATTTCGGCGTCTTTTTCGCCAAAACTGCGTGGTCAAACCTTGGACTTGCCGACAGCAAGCCTGCGGTTTTCCGCCTTGTTCTGACGGAAAATCCACTCGAACTCGCACATTCTGGACTTGGAAACACATCCTAATGTCTGCTGGTTTCGGTTCAGGTCAAAGGATCATCTCCGCTTCGAGAATCGTCCAGTCGCCGCGGTCGATTTCCCGAAGGACAGTAAAACCGTTCTTTTTCCAGAAATGAGTGGACTGCGGGTTTGCCTTGTCGATCGCCAGGCGGATGGCGCGCTTCCCGGTACCCTTCAGGTACTGGGCGGCTTCGCCGATGATGCTGCTGCCGATTTGCTTTCCCTGATGGAGGCTGTTCATCATAAAGAAGCCAATATAAGCGATTTCAGGCTCGGGATAACCATCGATCAGGTCCATGACCGCAACAAGCGTGCGTTGCCGGTAAAAGCCGACGTAATACTTATGGGAAGGGGCGATTCCCGGTGGCGTGATGCGCATATCGTTGAGCACCTGTTCCCGGGTCGGGCTTGCTTCGCAATATTGGTAGAATTGTGTGTTTCCCCGGCACAGCTCAAAAACTTCATCCACATCGGATTCCGTTAAGCGGCGGACGTCGTACCGGGTGCTCAACCGCGCAATTTCGATCATGGAGAGCCTCTCAATCCAGCGTTCTGTAGTACGGGCAGATGTTTTCGTAGTGTCCGTCCTTCATGCGGAAGCCGCCGGGGATGGTGCCCAGCTGAACAAAGCCCAGCCGTTCGTACAGGTGCCGGGCGTGGACATTACTCTCCACCACGGCGTTGAATTGCAGCACCCGATAGCCCAGCTTTTTCGCCTGAATCAGGCAGTCCTTTACCAGCCTTTCGCCCAAATGCTTCCCCCGCTGGTCGCGGCGCACGGCGTAGCTTGCGTTGCAGATGTGGCCACAGCGGCCCACGTTGTTGGGATGCAGTATGTACAGGCCCACCACCTCACCGTCATCCTCGGCCACGCCGCAGTGGCTTTGGCCTTCAAAGAAGGCTGCGCCGGTTTCAATGTCCAGCAGCTCCTCCTGGGGGAAGGCGACGCCGTCCTCCACCACCTGGTTCCAGACGGCGGTCATGGCGGGCAGGTCGGCGGGTTCATAGGCCCTCACGATGATCGCGGACATGGGCTTACACCGTCTCCACGATGATATTTCCGTTGGTGTATACGCAGATTTCGCTGGCGATTTCCAGCGCCTTGCGGGCGATCTCGGGGGCGGGCAGGTCGGTGTTGGCCACCAGCGCCCGGGCCGCGGCCAGCGCGTAGTTGCCGCCGGAGCCGATGGCCAGTACGCCATCGTCTGGCTCAATGACCTCGCCGGTGCCGGAGATCAGCATCAGGTTGTCCTTATCGGCACAAAGCAGCATGGCCTCCAGCTTGCGCATGGCGCGGTCCATCCGCCAGTCCTGGGCAAGCTCCACCGCTGCCCGGGGCAGGTTGCCGGCGTACTGGGTCAGCTTGTCTTCGAATTTTTCCGACAGGGCGAAGGCGTCTGCCACGCTGCCGGCGAAGCCCACCACCACCTTGTCCCCGAAGATGCGCCGCACCTTTTTCGCGGTGGCCTTCATGATGGTGTGCTCGCCCATGGTGACCTGGCCGTCGCCGGCTACGGCGATGGTGCCGTCCTTCTTCACGGCGCAGATGGTGGTGCCGCGGAAGGGGCTTCTGGGTTCATGTTCATAGCTCATATTGTTTGATTACCTCGTTCAGCGTGTCGATGGCGACCTCGCTCAGCTTTTCGTAGCGGTTCTTCTTGCCCTTCACCCGGAAGGGCAGGGCATCCAGTATGCCAAAGTTGGCGTTCATCGGTTGGAAGTTCGCACTTGGGGTGCGCACATGGCGCTCCAGGGCCCCCAGGACGGTCCTGCCGGTGAAGTCCGGCTCCGCTTGCCCGGCCATGGCCTTTGACAGCGATACAGCCGCCACAAGGCCGCTGGCGGTGGACTCCATGTAGCCCTCCACGCCGGTCAGCTGGCCAGCGAAGCGCAGCAGCGGCTCGCCCTTCATGGCGAAGTTGCGGTCCAGCACGGCGGGCCCGTTCAGGTAGGTGTTTCGGTGCATCACGCCGTAGCGGGCGAATTCCGCGTGTTCCAGGCCGGGGATCATGCCGAATACCCGCTTCTGTTCGCCCCACTTCAACCGGGTCTGGAAGCCCACGAGGTTGTACAGCGTGCCCTGGACGTTCTCCTGGCGCAGCTGGACCACGGCGTAGGGCTCCTTTCCGGTGCGGGGGTCGATGAGCCCTACCGGCTTCAGCGGCCCGAAGGCCAACGTCTGGCGGCCCCGGGAGGCCAATATCTCCACGGCCAGGCAGCCCTCAAACACCAGCTTCTTTTCAAAGTCGTGCAGCTCGGCCAGCTCCGCGCCCACCAGGGCGTCGTAGAAGGCGTTGTACTCGGCCTCGGTCATCGGGCAGTTCAGGTAGTCGTCGGAGCCCCTGCCGTAGCGGGAGGCCCGGAACACCTTCGTCATATCCAGCGAATCGGCGGTGACGATGGGCGCGGCGGCGTCGAAGAAGTTCATCGCGCCGACGCCGGTGCGTGCCGCGATGGCGTCGGTCAGGGAGGGGTCGGTCAGAGGCCCGGTGGCGACGATGGCCGGGGCGGCGGGAATTTCCGACACCAGGCCCCGCTCCACGGACACCAGCGGGTGCTGCTCCAGCGCCGCGGTGACCCTGGCGGAGAATTCGTCCCGATCTACGGCCAGCGCTCCCCCGGCGGGCACGCGGCTTTCCTCGGCACAGCGCAGGATCAGGCTGTCCATCGCCCGAAGCTCGGCCTTCAAAAGGCCTGAGGCGTTGGACAGGTGCTCCGCCTTCAGCGAGTTGGAGCAGACCAGCTCGGCAAAGCCGGGGCTTTTGTGGGCGGGGGAGTACTTCACGGGCTTCATCTCGACCAGCCGGACCGGGATGCCCCGCTTGGCCAGCTGCCAGGCGGCCTCGCTGCCCGCCAGCCCCGCGCCGACGATGGTGACGGTATCAGGCATCTCCATCCTCCGAATTCGTGTTCTCTACCTGCACCTTGTGCCGGCAGGTCTCATTCGCGCAGACGTGGTACAGGGTGTCCTTGCCGCCGCGCTTGAGCACCATGTAGCTGCCGCAGACGGGGCACTTTTCCTTCACGGGCCGGTCCCAGGACACAAAATCGCACTCGGGGTACTTCTCGCAGCCGTAGAACTTGCGGCCCTTGCGGCTGATGCGCTCCAGCAGCTCGCCGCCGCACTTGGGACAGGGTACGCCGATGTTGTTGGGCAGGGCCAGCGTGTGGCGGCAGGCGGGGAAGTTGGGGCAGGCCAGGAAGCGGCCATAGCGGCTCATCTTGTACACCATCATCGCGCCGCACTTTTCGCAGGGAACGTCGGACACCTGGTCCTCGATGGAAATCTTCTCGATGCTCGCCTCGGCCTTCTCCAGGTCCTTCTCGAAGGGGCCGTAGAAGTCGGCCACGACGCCGCGCCAATTGGTCTTGCCCGCCTCCACGTCGTCCAGCTGGTCCTCCATGTTGGCGGTGAAGGTGACGTCAACGATGTCCGGGAAGTTGTTGCACATCAGGTCGTTGACGATCTTGCCCAGCTCAGTGGGAATCAGGCGCTTGTTTTCCTTGGCGATGTAGCCCCTGCGACCGGTGATGGTGGATATGGTGGGGCTGTAGGTGGAGGGACGGCCGATGCCCTTCTCCTCCAGCGTGCGCACCAGGCTGGCTTCGGTGTACCTTGGCGGCGGCTGGGTGAAGTGCTGTTCGGCGTTCATGTCGCCCGCGGCGGCGGCCATGCCCTCGCTGAGCTCCGGCAGGCTGCCGTTTACGGCCTCCTCCTGGGGATCGTCCACGCTCTCCACGTACACCACGGTGAAGCCCGCGAAGCGCTGCTTTTGGCCGTTGAAGTGGAAGCGGGCCCCGGTGCTGGCGTCGATGTCCACGGCAAGGGTGTCGTACAGCGCGGGGGTCATCTGGCTGGACACGAAGCGGTCGTAGATCAGCTTGTACAGCCGGAACTGGTCCCGGGAGAGGGAAGCCTTGATGCTCTCGGGGCGGCGGTCCACCACGGTGGGGCGGATGGCCTCGTGGGCGTCCTGCGCGCTCTTGCGGGTCTTGTACACGTTGGGCTTCTCGGGCAGGTAGTCCGGTCCCCAGACGTTGCCGATCAGCTCGCGCACGGCCTCCACGGCCTCGTCGGCGATGCGGGTGGAGTCGGTGCGGATGTAGGTCACCAGGCCCTGGGAGCCCTCGCCGGCCAGCTCAACGCCCTCGTAGAGCTGTTGGGCGATCTGCATGGTCTTCTGGGTGGAGAAGCCCAGCTTGCGGGAAGCCTCCTGCTGCAAATTCGACGTGGTGAAGGGGGGCGCGGGCAGCCTGCGGCGCTCGCCCTTCTTGATGGCGGACACGCTGAAGGACGCGCCCTCGCAACGCCTGATCACGGCGTCGGCATCGGCTCGGGTCTTCAGCTCCACCTTTTCGCAGCCCTCGCCGGTGTAGCGGGCGGTGACCTTCGCGTCGCCGATGGCGAAGGTGGTCTCCAGCGTCCAGTATTCCTCGGGGATGAAGGCTTCGATCTCGGCCTCGCGGTCGCAGATGATCTTGGTGGCCACCGACTGCACGCGGCCGGCGCTCAACCCCTTCTTGATCTTCTGCCACAGGATCGGGCTGATCTTGTAGCCCACCAGCCGGTCCAGCACGCGCCGGGCCTGCTGAGCGTTGACCAGATCCATGTCGATCTTCCGGGGGTTCTTCACCGCGGCCTTTACGGCCTTGCTGGTGACCTCGTGGAATTCGATGCGGCAGGCAGAGGCCTCGTCAATGCCCAGCACGTTGGCCAGGTGCCAGGAGATGGCCTCGCCCTCGCGGTCCGGGTCAGTCGCGAGATAAATCTTGCTGGCAGACTTGGCTTCCTTGCGGATCTTGCTCAGGATTTCGCCGCGCCCGCGAATGGTGATGTACTTGGGTTCAAAGTTATTGTCCACATCTACGCCGATCTGGCTCTTGGGCAGGTCGCGAACATGGCCCTGGGAGGCCTCGACCTTGTAGCCGCGGCCCAGGAACTTACCGATCGTCTTTGCCTTGGCCGGTGATTCGACGATGACGAGCTTGTTTGCCATATAGTCCTCCGTTCTCTAAATGAGGAATTAGGAATGAGGAATGAGGAATGGATGAACAAATCCCAAGGGGGATTTGTTTTTATCAATCAGGAGACAATGGGGAGATATGGCGGCAGCCCTTTGATTCATGGAAATCCGCAAGGATTTCAACCGCCATTCCTCATTCCTCATTCCTAATTCTCAATCGTAGGCCCGGTACAATCCGCCGGGCGCCTTTTCTATTATTCCCCTAAGTTCCAGCATTGTCAAGTGGGAATTTAGTTTTGCCGCCGAAAGGCCGGTGATTTGGGTCAATTCCTCAAAGGACAGCGCCTCGTTGCGCAGGGGCGCGACCAGGGCCTCGTCCTCGGGGGTCAATTCCGGCTTCGGCGCGCTGCGGGTCGTCCCCGCGGCGGGGCGCTGGCCCCAGCGGTAGTGCTCCAGTATGTCCCAGGGGTTCAGCACCGGGGTCGCCCCGTCCAGTATCATCTGGTTCGGCGCTTCGCTGAGGGGCGAATAGATGCTCCCCGGCACGGCGAACACGTCCCGGCCCTGCTCCAGGGCGAGGTTCACGGTGATCATCGCGCCGCTGGCCTTCGCGCCTTCCACGATCAGCGTGCCCTCGCACAGGCCGCTGATGATGCGGTTGCGGGCGGGAAAGTTGCCCGGGGTGGGCGGCGTGCCGGGCACAAATTCCGAAATCACCGCGCCGCCTCCGTCCAGGATCTCGTTAAGCAGCCGGTCGTTTTCCGGGGGATAGACCACGTCCACGCCGCAGCCCAGCACCGCGATGGTGGAGCCGTGACCGTCCAGCGCGCCCTGGTGGGCGCAGGAGTCGATGCCCCGGGCCATGCCGCTGACCACGGTGACGCCGTTTTCGGCAAGGCCCCTGGCAAATTCCCGGGCGGCACGCCGGCCGTCGTGGGTGCACTGGCGGGAGCCCACGATGGCCAGCGTCCGTGCGCCGTCAAGGGGACTATCGCCCCGCACGTACAGCGTGGGCGGCGGGTCGTAGATGCCCGTCAGTGCCGGGGGATAGGCCTCGCTGAGCCGGGTGACGGCCTGTATGCCGCTGCGCTCCAGGGCGCCAAACAGTCGGTAGAAGTAGCGCTCGTCCCGCGCAGCCTTCAGCTTTTCAAAGGCCGCGGGCCCTACTGCCGCGGGGATGTCCGGCGGAATCAGCGGACCGCCCAGGACGTCCCATACGCTGCGGGCATCCTCGTAGAGCGACAGCAGCTGGTAAAAGCGCCGCGCCCCGATGCCCTCCACGCTGGACAGCCATATCCAGTATTGCTCCATGGCAGTGTAATCCATGCGTAAGCCCTCACGATTGTTGCTTGCGATACACAAACTTGCCCTGCACCACGAAGTTCATGCAGAACAGCAGCACCTCCACCACGATTTTGGCCAGCGGGATGGGCCAACCCAGGTTGATGGTCAGCAGGTGCATCAGCGCCAGGTTCAATCCCAGCACCACGGCGGCCAGCGCCGCGTATTTGACGAGCGCTTTTCCGAAGCTCTCGTTGCCCTTGAACACCACCTTGCGGTTGACGGTGAAGTTCACGGTGGCGCTGATCAGCCGGGCGGCGATCACGCTGAAGTTCAGCGACGCGGAAGGCCCCCACCCGCGGGTCAGGGCGCTGAACAGCAGCACCAGCACGTAGTCGATCAAGAAGGCCAGCAGCGACGAGGCGGCGAACTTGAAGATACACATGTAGATCTTAAGGGAGTCCTTGAAGGGGTTGAAGTGGGAGGAGGCGTTGTCCTCCAGGTAGACCGTCTCGATCCACTCCTCGATGATCGGTATGCCCGATTGCGCGGCGGTGAGCAGCATGTTGATCTCGTATTCGTAGCGCTCGCCGGGAATGTCCACAAAGCGCCGCATGACCTTCCGGTCGAAGGCCCGCAGGCCGGTCTGGGTGTCGTAGACGCTGACGCCGCTGGCCACGCTGAACACCTTGCGGGTGACGCCGTTGCCGAAGCGGCTGCGGAAGGGCACTTCGCCCTCGAACTTGCGGCTGCCCAGCACCAGCGCGCCCGGATGGGCGGCCGCGGTTTCGCAAACCTTCAGTATGTCGCCGTAGCGATGCTGCCCGTCTGCGTCAGCGGTGACGGCGAGGTGGCACTGGGGGCAGTTGTCCAGCACGTGGCGGAAGGCGGTTTTCAACGCTGCACCCTTGCCCCTGTTTTCCGGGTGCCGCAGCAGCGTGACCCCCTCGGGCAGGGCGTCGAATATGGGGGCGAAGTCCGACCCGCTGCCGTCGTCCACGACGATGGGCAGGAAGTCATCGTTGTCCTTGAACTGTGCCAGCAGCCCCAGCAGCTCCTTCGCCGGCTTGTAGGCGGGTATGATCAGAGCGGTTTTCATGAGATAGGCTCCTTTGGTGTGGGGGGAATTCCGGTTGATCGGGCTTTGTCCGGTCAATCAGAACAATGGACAATGGACAATGAGGAATGAGGAATTAGGAATGAGGAATGGATGAGCCCTGAAGGACTCGCTTCGAAAATCCTGACGGATTTCTTTGATGTATGGGATACGTATGCCATTTCGGGCTGTCTGCCCTTTGAATCAAAACAAATCCCGCAGGGATTTGTACCGTCATTCCTCATTCCTAATTCCTAATTCCTGATTGAATCCTGATTTGTCGCTCCGCGACAGATCAGAACTTGTCATTCCAATCGCCTTCATGTTACCACAAAACGCCAAATAGCACAAGTGGCTCAGGCGAGCCATTCCACCGCCAGTCGCACGGTCAGCAGCGCGAGCACGCCCAGCATGACCACGCGAATCAGCTTCGCGCCGCGGGTGAGGGCCAGCCTTGCGCCCAGCCAGCCCCCGGCCAGCGAGCAGCACATGGCCGGCAGGGCGAGCGCGAAGATCACGTTACCCGCGGCGATGCGGGTGACGAGGGAGGAGATGTTGCTGGCCAGGTTCACCGGTTTGGCCGTGGCTGAGGCGCTGACCATGTCCATGCCCAGCAGCCATGTGAACAGCAGGATCAGCAGAGTGCCGGTGCCGGGGCCGAAGAAGCCGTCGTAAAAGCCGATGGCCAGCCCGATGGCGGCGCATACGTGGTACTGACGCCGGGTGAAGGGGCGAGGATCCCTTTCGGTCTTTTTCCCCTCCAGGAGCACCAGCGCGCCCACCACGGGGATAGCGAATACCATGAAAATATGCATTGCCCGGTTGCCCAGCGCCATGGCCGCCCGGGTGCCCAGCCAGGAGCCCGGCAGCGCCAGGACCGCGGCGATGGCGGCGGGCCGGGGCTTCACCGCGCCGCTTCTGGCATAGCGTATCGTGGCCATCAGCGTGCCGAAGGTGGAAGAGAACTTGTTGTTGCCCGAGGCATAGTCGTAGTCCAGCCCCGCGATGGTATAGGCCGGCAGTGAGATCAGTCCGCCGCCCCCGGCGATGGCGTCCACCACCGCCGCGAGGAAGACCATGGGCAAGACGAGGAGGTAGGTCGAAGGGGTGAGGGTCATGGTCGGTCACATCCTTCATCATAACTGCCGCTCATTATAACAGAAAGCGGGCGGTTGTAAAGCAAAGGTTTTGTAAGGGGGGACTGCGTCGTTTCTGTGCGGTTTTGTAGACAAATCCGCGGAGCATGTGTTATAATTCATACATTACGACGACATGAGGAGGTCGAATCCATGCAACAAAAGAAGAAGTTGGCCCTGTCCACCCAGATCTTCATCGCGCTCGTGCTGGCGATCATCGCCGGCGTGGCGTTCACGGGCAATCCGGGCTTTGCCACCAGCTACATCAAGCCATTCGGCACCATTTTCCTGAACCTGATCAAGTGGATCGTGTGTCCGCTGGTGTTTTTCTCGATCATGGCGGGCGTGGTGTCCATGCGCGACATCAAGAAGGTGGGGGTCATCGGTGGCAGCACCGTGGTCTATTACATGTGCACGACCGCCTTCGCGGTGGCCATCGGCCTGCTGTTCGCAAACCTGTTCAAGGGCATCTTCCCGGTGCTCTCCACGACGAACCTGACCTATGAGCCCGCGGCCACCAGCGTCAATTTCATGGATACCCTGGTGGGCATCTTCCCCTCCAACTTTATCAAGCCATTTGTGGATGCGAACATGCTGCAGATCATCGTGGCGTCGCTGATCATTGGATTTGCGCTGATCCTGATCAACGACGGCAAGGACGTGGAGTTCTACGCCGTGGACATGGCCAACGACATCTGCATGAAGGCCATGGAGATGATCCTGAAGCTCAGCCCCATCGGCGTTTTCTGCCTGCTGTGCCCGGTGGTGGCCGAAAACGGCCCCGCGGTGCTGGGATCCCTTGCGAAGGTGCTGCTGGTGGCCTACCTGTGCTACATCGTGCACGCGGTGGTGGTGTACTCGTTTTCCGTCAGGACACTGGGCCACCTGAGCCCGGTCAAATTCTTCAAGGGCATGATGCCGGCCATCATGATGGCGTTTTCCTCCGCTTCGTCGGTGGGCACGCTGCCGCTGAACATGGAATGTACCGAAAAGCTGGGCGCGGATCGGGAGGTTACCTCCTTCGTGTTGCCCCTGGGCGCGACGATCAACATGGACGGCACCGCCATCTACCAGGGCGTGTGCTCGGTGTTCATCGCCTCCTGCTACGGCATCAACCTGACCCTTTCCCAGATGCTGACCATCGTGCTGACGGCTACGCTCGCCTCCATCGGCACGGCGGGCGTGCCTGGCGCGGGCATGGTCATGCTTGCGATGGTGTTGCAGTCCGTGGGCCTGCCGGTGGAGGGCATTGCCCTGGTAGCCGGCGTCGACCGCATCTTCGACATGGGCCGCACCGTGGTAAACATCACCGGCGACGCTTCCTGCGCCATCGTGGTGTCCGAGCGCCAGCGCAGGCGGGCGCGGAAGTAATTCTATTATACGCAAAACGAGCCTTCGCTCCGCCCGGGATCGGCATCCCGGGCGGAGCGAAGTTTTTTATTCCGCCTTCGTCTCGCAGTAGGCGCAGCGGTACACGGCGCGGCGGGGGTCAGTGAGGTTAAATACGTGGGGCAGCTCCTGTTCCACGCTGGTGATGCAGCGGGGGTTCTTGCACTTGAGCACGTCCCGGATCTGCTTTGGAAGGGTCAGGTGCTTCTTCTCCACCAGCGCGCCGTCCTTGATCACGTTCACGGTGATCTCCGGGTCGATGAAGCCGAGGATGTCCAGGTCCGGCTCCATGGCCGAGTCGATCTTGATGATGTCCTTGCGGCCCTGCTTGTGGCTGGGGGCGTTCTTGATGATGGCCACGGAGCAATCCAGGCTGTCAAGGCCAAGGAATTTGTAAATCTCCATGCTCTTGCCGGCCTTGATGTGATCCAGCACGATGCCGTTGCGTATGGAATCGATGTGCATTATGCCACCTCCAGCAGTTTCAGGATCAGCGCCATGCGGATGTACTTGCCGTACAGGGCCTGCTTGAAGTAGCAGGCGCGGGGATCGGCGTCCACGGCGGTGGAAATTTCGTTCACCCGGGGCAGCGGGTGGAGGATCGACAGGTCGCTTTTCGCGTTTTGCAGCTTCTCCGGGGTAAGGATGTAGATGTCCTTCAGGCGCAGGTAGTCCTCCTCGTTGAAGAAGCGCTCGCGCTGCACGCGGGTCATGTAGAGGATGTCCAGCTCGGGCATCACCGAGGCCAGGTCGGTGGTCTGCACGTATTCGATGTGCTTTTGCTGCAATATCTCCTTCTTGATGTAGCTGGGCAGCTTCAGCTCCTCCGGGGAGATCAGCGCGAACTTCATGCCCCTGTAGCGGGCCATGGCGGCGATCAGCGAGTGGACCGTTCGTCCGAACTTCAAATCGCCGCATACGCCGATGGTCAGGTCGTTGAGCCGCCCCTTCTCCCGGCTGATGGTCAGCAGGTCGGTGAGCGTCTGGGTGGGGTGCAGGTGGCCGCCGTCCCCGGCGTTGATCACCGGCACCGTGGCGGCCATCGAGGCCACCAGTGGCGCGCCCTCCTTGGGGTGGCGCATGGCGATGATATCCGCGTAGCCGCTGACTACCCGCACCGTGTCGCTGACGCTCTCGCCCTTGGCGGCGCTGCTGCTCTGGGCCTCGGAAAAGCCCAGTACCTGGCCGCCCAGCTCGTACATGGCGGCCTCGAAGCTAAGGCGTGTGCGGGTAGAAGGCTCGAAGAACAGCGTGGCCAGCTTCTTGTAGCGGCACTTCTCCCGGTATTCGTCGGGGCGGGCGATGATGTCGTTGGCCAGTGCGATCAGCTCATCTATTTCCTCGACGGACAGCTGTTGAATGTCGATCAGGCTCCTCATGCGTTTCCTCCGATCCAGCTCTCGTCCGAGGGGTTGTCCCGGAATTTGAGGAGCCGCGCCACGTCGTCGGGTCTGATGTAGCCGGTCTCCGCGGCGACCTTCGCCACGGCGTCCAGGTTGGTCAGGCTAACGTTTTTGACATTGGCTTCGGCCAGCCGTTCCAGGCCCTTTTGCATACCGTAAGTGAATATGGACGCGATGCCCAGCACCTCGGCCCCGGCCTCGCGCAGGGCTTCCACGACCTCGATGCAGCTGCCGGCGGTGGAGATCAGGTCCTCCACCACCACGACCTTCTGGCCGGGCTCCAGCTTGCCCTCAATGCGGTTGCCGCGCCCGTGGTCCTTCGCGCCGGAGCGCACGTAGCCCATGGGCAGGTTCATCAGGTGGCCCACGATGGCCGCGTGGGCGATGCCGGCGGTGGACGTGCCCATCAGCACCTCCACGTCCGGGTACTCCTGGCGAATGACCTCAACAAGGCCGTTTTCCACGTCGTTGCGCACCGAGGGCGCGGTCAGGGTCAGCCGGTTGTCGCAGTAAATCGGCGATTTGATCCCGCTGGCCCAGGTAAAGGGCCGGTCGGGACGGAGAAAGACCGCGCCGATTTTAAGGAGATCGGTGGCAATACGTTGTTCCATAATCTGATACCTCCGTGGTTGTTGTTGAATGAGGAATGAGGAATGAGGAATGAGGAATGGCGGTGGAAATCCTTCGGATTTCTTTTATTTTTGGTCGCGGGTTGATTTGGTGATGCTGGACAGCAGTGAGTGTAGTTCACGACAATCCTTGATGATGCTGCTGTGCTGCGCATCTGTCAGATAATCTGTCCGGAACAACAGCTCAAGCCAGTACATCGTCTCCGCGCATTCCTTGAAGGCGATGTACATCTTGCTCAGGAATTCCTTCTTCGAGATGGCATACTGGGCTTCGTTGATGTTTGCGCCAATCGAGGTGCCGCTTCGAAGCAACTGCTTGGACAGGATATATTCCTTGTGCTCGGAACACAGGTGCTGATAAACTCTGACGACCCGAACAGAGAACTCAAAGCTCTTATCGAGGACAATATTATCACCATTCATTCCTCATTCCTCATTCCTCATTTCTAATCGGGCGGGCTTATCCAATAAACTCAGCTAAACATCTCCGATACGCCCCCACCGGGTCCTCAGCTGCGGTGATGGGGCGGCCGACGACGATGTAGTCGCTGCCCAGCTCCCTGGCCCGGGCGGGGGTGGTGACGCGCACCTGGTCGCCCAGGTTGCCGTCTGAGAAGCGCACGCCGGGAGTTACGGTGATGAAGCCCGCGCCGCAGCCACCGTGTACCACGGGGCTCTCCAGCGGGGAGCAGACCACGCCGTCGAGGCCCGCTTCCAGGGCGTTCTTCGCGTAGTGCATGACCACCTCGGGCAGGGGCTTGTCGATCAGCAGTTCGTCCCGCATCCGCTGCTCGCTGGTGCTCGTCAGCTGGGTTACGGCGATCAGCAGCGGCCGGGTGCCGTCGGGGCGGGTCAGGCCCTCCAGCGCCGCCTTCATCATCTCGATGGTGCCGAAGGCATGCAGGTTGGTCATGTCCACGTCCAAATCCCGCAGCACAGCCATGGACTTTTTGACCGTGTTGGGAATGTCGCACAGCTTCAGGTCCAGGAAGATGCTGTGTCCCCTGCGCTTGATCTCCCGCACGATCTCCGGGCCCGCGCTATAGAACAGCTCCATGCCGATCTTGACATAGGGCTTGCGGGCCTCACCGCTGAATTTGTCGAGGAATGAGAGCACCGCCTCGCGGCTGGAAAAGTCGCAGGCGACGATGACGTCCTTACCCATGATGCGCACCTCCAATGATGTCTGTGAGTCTGTCCATGTCGTATCTCGCCATGGCGTCGGGGAGTTTTTCGATGATCCGCTTGCAGGCGAAGGGGTCGGTGAGATTCGCTGCGCCCACCTGCACGGCGGTGGCGCCGGCCAGCAGCATCTCGATCACGTCCGCGGCGCTGCTGATGCCGCCCATGCCGATGATGGGGATGGAGACCGCCTCATACACCTGCCACACCATCCGCAAGGCCACCGGGAACACCGCCGGGCCGGACAGGCCGCCCATGGTGTTGGCCAGTATGGGCCTGCGGGCGCGGGGGTCGATGCGCATGCCCAGCAGCGTGTTGATGAGGCTGAGGCCGTCGGCCCCGGCGTCCTCACAGGCCCGGGCCACGGCGGTGATGTCGGTGACGTTGGGGGTCAGCTTGATGTACACCGGCTTCTTCACGGCCGCCTTTACCGCCCGGGTGACCTCCGCCGCACAGGCCGGGTCGGTGCCGAAGCTTATGCCGCCGCCGTGGACATTTGGGCAGCTGACGTTGATCTCCAACAGCCCGATGCGGGGGTCGCCGTCGAACAGCGCCGCGCATTCCACGTATTCGTCGATGGAAAAGCCGCTGATGTTGGCGATGGCGGGCTTGTGAAACACCTTCTCCAGCCTCGGCAGCTCTTCGTCGATCACGGCCCGCACCCCGGGGTTTTGCAGGCCCACGCTGTTGAGCATGCCGCCCGGGCATTCGGCGATGCGGGGCAGCGGGTTGCCATAGCGGCCCTTGTGGGTGGTGCCCTTCAGGGAGATGCTGCCGAGGATGTCGATGTCATAGAGCTCGGCAAACTCGTACCCAAAGCCGAAGGTGCCGCTGGCCGGGATGACGGGGTTGGACAGCTTTACGCCGGAGAGGGTGACGGAGAGGTCTACCATAGTATCTCCTCCTTGAACAGCACCGGTCCTTCCTTGCAGATGCGCTTGTGACCGGTGACGGTTTTGCAGGTGCAGCCCATGCAGGCCCCGAAGCCGCAGCCCATGCGGGCCTCGAAGGAGAACTGCCCGCCGGCGGCTTTGTTGTATACGGCCTTCAGCATCGGTTCCGGGCCGCAGGCGCAGACGTAGGCACCCTCCGGGATCAGGTCGGTGACAAAGCCCTTCGTGCCCGCAGTGCCATCCACAGTGGCCACGGATACGGATACACCCAGGGCGGCAAATTGCATGTCGTAGAAGATTTCCTCCGCGCTGTTGAAGCCTAAAACAACTATGGGTTTCTTTCCGGCTCCCAACAGTCGCTTTGCCAGGCCGTACAGCGGAGGTACGCCCACGCCGCCGCCCGCCAGCACGGGGTTGTCGGGGCAGGCAGTGATGTCATAGCCGTTACCCAGGCCGGACAGGGCGTCCAGGGTTTGCCCCGGGGCCATGCGGGAAAGCTGTTCGGTGCCCCGGCCCACAACCTTGTAGATCAGGGTCAGGTCCTCCGCATCCCAGTCGCAGACCGAGATGGGGCGCCGCAGGAACAGCCCGTCCAGGGCGATGTTGACGAACTGCCCGGGCCGGGTGATGGCCGAGGTGTCGCCCGAGAGGAGCATGCGGTAAACAGACGGGGCGATGGGGGTGTTTGAAGTGATGTTGAAAGCGACGTGATTCATGGCAGTTCCTTTCGGAGGTAAATTCTGATGGTGTTAGTCAGGAAATAGGGTGATAAGTCGGTCGAGGGAGTTCTTTTGGACAGTAAGAGTAGTACAATAGGATTATCAAGAGAGGAG
>CADBVG010000012.1 GCA_902798105.1 uncultured Eubacteriales bacterium | reverse complement strand
GGCGGGCACACCCCGGCGGCGGGCGGAAAGGCCCCGGGCCGGGCTCGAAACCGGGCGGCTTCCTATATAGCGCGTTGAGGGCCCTGGCTTATCGCAAACGACGCAAAAACTACGCGGTTTGTTATCTGGACTTTTCGGCCCGGCGGAGTGATGAATGTGCTCGCCGGGCGGGAAACCCGCCGGGCGGCCCGGGCGGGCGGGAAAAGCCGCCGCCGGAAGGAGGAGCCCCATGAAAAACCAGACCTTCGGCATCGAACTCGAAACCACCGGTATCGGGCGGGAAAGGACCGCCAAGGCTCTCGCGGCACACTTCGGAACGACCGCCGTCCACCGCGGGCGGCACTTGGACGACTGGGTGGTGCCCATGCCCGACGGGCGGCACTGGACGGTCGAGTCCGACGCCTCCATCAACGGCCACAGCCGCGGGCTGGACGCCGAGGTGGTCAGCCCGGTGTGCCGCTGGGACGACATCCCCATGGTGCAGGAGGTCGCCCGGGTCATCCGGGCGGCGGGTGGCAAAGCCGACGACTCCTGCGGCATCCACGTACACGTCGGGCTGGGCGAGCACACTCCCCAGAGCCTGCGGCGGCTGGTGAACATCGTCAACGCCAAGGAAGACCTCCTCACCCTCGCCTTGGGCATCTCCGCCTTCCGCCGCGGGCAGTGGTGCCGCCCGGTCGAGCCCGCCTTCCTGCGGGAGGTCAACCGGGTCAAGCCCACCTCGATGGAAGCCTTCGCCAAGGTCTGGTACACCTTCAGCGACGGCTCCTACAGCGACTGGCGCAGGTGTGCGGGAACGCACTACGACCACAGCCGCTACCACCTGCTCAACCTCCACGCGGCCTTCTCGACCGAGCGGCCCGCCCACACCATCGAGTTCCGGGCCTTCAACGGCACACTCCACGCGGGCAAAATCAAGGCCTACATCCAGCTGTGCCTCGCCATCAGCCAGCAAGCCCTCGACACCAAGGCGGCGAGCCCGACCCGCCCGGACACCGACAACCCGAAGTACACCTTCCGCTGCTGGCTCCTCCGGCTGGGCTTCATCGGGGACGAGTTCGCCATCGCCCGCGAACACCTCACCAGCCTCCTGCCCGGCAACGCGGCTTGGCGGCAGGGTGTACCCGCCTGATGATGGCCCGGCGGCTCCGGGCCGAAACCGGGTACAGCCACAGGCTGTGCCGGTCGCGGGAAGCCAAGGCTCCCAAATCAAATCGCGCAAGGCGCAAGGAGGAACACCCCATGAAAAAACAGGCTATCGAGAAGATGTACACCGAGAAGGTCGCCGAGCTCCTGAATCAGGGCTGGCACATCAACACCACCACCATGCCCGGGCATCAGGGCGAAGTCGCACACATCGACCTGACCGACGGCTCGGAAATCCGCCGGGCCCTCCTGTACCGGGAGATGGTCTGGGGCCACGAGCCCGGGGATTTCCACGGCGACCGGGTGGTCGTCATGGTCGGCAGGAACACCGACCGGCTGTGGCCCAGCTGGGACAGCACAGTCTGGAACAACCACCTCGAGGTTATCTCCGAAATCGAGTTCGCGATGGTACAGGACATCGACCGCTACCACCCGGACGGCTGGTTTGTGCCCATGGAGGAAGCGGGCGAAATCCAGCGGCTCCGAAATGCCCGGCGGCGGGCCCGGCGGGAACAGAACCGGCGGGTGTGCGGCGACGCTTACAAATCGGTCGCCCTCCGGTGGCTGAAGCGGACACAGCGAGGATTCAAATCCGCGAAGGTCACCGACGTCACGAAGGTCACCCGGGTGAACAGGATGCACTTTGACGAAGTCACCCCGGAGCTCCAGTACTACGAAATCGAAGCCAAGGGCAAGACGTACACCCTGTGCCCGCCTCGCAAGAGGTAAGGCTTCCCAATTCTCGCCCCGCCTGACGATGGCCCGGCGGCCCCGGGCCGAAACCGCACAGCTCCTGAATCGGCTGGGCGGTCGCGGGAAGCCAGCGGCACAGCCGCACACCTGAAGCTTCCAAATCTGACAGGGCACAGCCCGGAAAGGAACACACCATGATGACATTGCAGGGAGCCATAGCCTACGGAAAGCACATCGGAGTTCGCTGGTACATCCGGAATGACCGCGGGTGTATCGTCGGAGGAACCAAGACCCGGGAACAGGCTGAAGCCATGAAGCGGCGCTTCGAAATCGAAGACCGCCGGAACCCCTTCACCCGCGGAACGACGCGCTTCGTAATCGAAGCGGTCGAGGACTGAAAGGAGGAACACCCAGTGAAGAACACTGAATTCGACCTGCCCGCCTTCCTGCTGGACAAGCTGTATGACCCGGAGGAAATCGCCTCCGGGTGGACACTGGCCGACGCCATCAACCTCGCGGAGGACATCCGCAAATACGACGGCGAGGACTGCGACCCGCAGGAAATCTACGAAATCATGCTGGAGTTCGCCCGGCAGGATGCCGAGGACGAACAGCTCTGAAATAAAGATGCGCCCTGGCACACATACCCGTTGACTTTACCGGGCGGCAGAGCGAACATCACGACGCTGCCCGGGAACCCGGCTGCGGCCACCGGCACAGGCCGGTGACACACAGCTTCTGAATCGAAAAGGAGGTACACCCCATGCCCGGAATCACCTACACCATTCGCTTCCACCGCCGCGACAGGCGCTACGGTATTGCTGAGGAACAGGAGTACATCGTCTTGGCTGAAGCTTGGGAATCCTTCAGGCTGTTCGCCGAGCCCGACAGCGCCGAAATATACACGCGCATCGAACTGGTCTCCTTCGACTGGGAAGCCCGCGAAGAACACCCGGTTGCCAGCATGGATTTCGCGGAGCCGTACAGCTTTTGAATCGCCCGCCTGATGAGGGCCCGGCGGCCCCGGGCCGAAACCGGACACAGCGTCCGGTCGCGGGAAGCCGGCGGCAATGCCGCACCCACGAGAGCTTCCAAATACACACGCAGGAGGTAAACCACATGTGCATCATTTGTGCTTCCAGAATCAACGTCCGCCAGCCCGGCGAGACCGCCATCCGCAGGATGTTCGCCAACAATCCCCACGGGGCCGGGTACATGTACGCCCGCGACGGCAAGGTCCACATCCACAAGGGATACATGGATGTCGAGAGCTTCCTCGCCGATATCCGGGCCGAACACTTCACCGCGAAGGACCCGGTCGTGTACCACTTCAGAATCAGCACGCAGGCAGGCGTCAACCCGCAGATGACGCATCCCTTCCCGCTCTCGAATCGGCGGGTGCACATGAAGGCGCTGGACGTCGACTGCCAGTGTGGCATCGCGCACAACGGCATCATCCGCCTGACCACCGACCCGACGAACCGGGAGTACAGCGATACGGCCATCTTCATCACCGACTACCTTGCACGCATTATCCGCACTCCCGCCGACCTTCGAAATCGAGACACGCTGCGCTTGATACAGGCGCTGGCGGGTTCGAAGCTTGCCATCATGGATGCCAGCGGCTACATCGCCACGGTGGGCGACTTCATCAGCGACCACCGGCTGCTCTACAGCAACGGGAGCTTCATGGCCTGAGCCATGGCTCCCGGCTCCTGAATTCACACCCGCCTGATGAGACTGACGGCACAGTCGAAACCCGGTGCGCCGGGTCGCGGGAGCCACACGCTTCTGAATCAAAACACGCGATACACAAGGAGGAACATAGAATGTTCGCAGTAGCATGGAAGGAGACCCTTTCAAATGGCAGCCAGCCCATCCGCATGAAGCAGTTCAGGACGGAGGATGCCCGGGCGGACTTTATCGACACACTGAGGGACAACGGCGTGAGCTTTCAAATCACCAGCATGAACATCGCCGGTGATCCGGAGCTTCAGGATTTCAGGAAGGGCATGCGGGTCAAGATACACATTTCCCTTCACCGCAGCCTGTGCGGTCAGGAGGGCACTGTGCTCAGGACCGTCAGGCGCTCCGGAATGGTTCTGGTCATGCTCGACAGCGGCACAGAATACTACGCATGGCCATGGAACCTGAAACAACTTTAGACACGGTCAGACAATGCCACACAATACCCTGCGCCGGGACACAGACATCGCCGCCTGCGGGCGGCTTTTCTCGTCTTCCGGAGTTCGCGCGACGTTCGCCCGTGTCGGGCTTTGGAATCGCCTGCGGGGGTTTTCCCGGGCAAGGCAGGCAAGGCGGCACGTGGGGCAAATGTCGCGGCGACACGGGCAAGAGAAAAGCGGCCAGCCTTGTGGGCTGAGCCGCTTCTGAATCTGCCGGGCTTTACCGCATCACGATGAAGCCGCGAGAGGTCGTCGCGCCGTCCGGATTCCTACGGAACTGTATCAGCAGGTGGCCGTCGGCGGTTTCGTACAGGGCCTGAAAGGAATCGGGCCAAAGCTGTGTAATGCCCGGGCATCTGCTCATGGCGTCCAGCCGGTAGGGCTCGAAATCCGCCCCGGGCTTCTCTTCGCTCCACTGCTCGAAAATCTCCGTCAGGATGGGCATATCCTGTTCCCGGACGATGTCCATCGCTTCCGTTCCCGGCAGCTCTTTCAAATGCGATGCCCCTTTCTCCGGGCGAAACATCGCCCACCAGCTGACCGGCAGCGGGTTTTTCATGAATGCCTTCAGCGCCTCTGCTGTGCCACAGGCATCGCACACATAAATTCCGTCGGCTTCCCTGCTCAGCGCATTGGTGTAGATCGGTGCCTTCATGGTGTCACGCCCGCAGCGCGGGCAGGGCATCCGTTCACCGGCGGCCTGCCGGGCTCTCAAATCAGCGAGGGCTCTCTCGATACGCTCAGTCATTGACGGCCACCTCCTTCTGCGCCATGGCCGCAGAGGGCTCGGCCTCTGTGGTCGACATGGTCACCTCAGCGGTGCCAGCGCGCTCGGCTTCCCGGCGCTCCCGGCGGATGGCGCTGTACTTGTCCTTGTGGTTCTGCATCTTGGCCCCGTTGGAGAATGCGCAGTAGCCATGAAGGTGCTTCAGCAGGATGTTCCGCTGCTCCTTCATCTCCGAACCCTTGTAGCCCAGGCGCTGCAGCCACATGTGCGCCGTGTACTTCTCGGCTTCCTCCTCGGGCTGGATGAGCTCGGGGAATACCCGCGTCGCCGTCCGCGCTGCCAGCAGGATGCGGCCCTGCAGCCCGGCGAAGGTCGTCCACTTGGTGGGCTCGGTCTCATAGAAGGGGAAGGTCAGGCTGAACTGGCCATCTTTGAAATCAAAGCCCTTCAGCCCCAGCTCCCTGTGGCTGTCCAGCAGTGCTGTGAAATCCTCCGGCGTGGCGGGCAGCGCCTCCTGCAGTGCTTCGATCAGCTCCAGCGGGATGTTGATGGTGTTGCCGCCGGTCATCAGGTTCAGGATGTACTGGCGGGAGTAGAGGGTGTAGGTCAGGTTCCGCAGCTGCTCCACCGTGATGTCCGGTGCGGGAATCGTGATGGTCTGCTCGTCGATGTCGCTCAGCATGGAAGTGGGAGCTTCAGAATCGGTGTCGCTGTGCGCTTCCTCGGCGGCAACGAGTTCCTCGATGGTGTCCTTCTCGAAGGGCTCGGCGACGGGCTCCTCAGCGGGCGCGTCTGCGCTCTCGGCCTGCGCTGCCAGCGCGTCCTCGGTGATGTAGCCGTTGCGCAGCAGGAACACCATCAGCGGAGTGAAATCGTCGCCGACGATGTTGCCGTCGCGGTCGACTGTGAAATCGCCGACCTCGTAGGCGTAGGTGGGCGTCCGCAGGTAGCGGGCCACGGTGTGCAGCTCTTCGGCGATGGCCTTGGCCAGGGCCTTGCGGTCAGTGGTGTTCGTCTGAATCGTCATGGTGCTTTCCTCCTTCGTGTGCGCGGTCTGGAATTTGCCGCCGCCATGCGGCTCCGCGCTCCAGGATAGCGCCATATTCCCTCTTTCCAGTCCATAAGTCAACGGGTCATGTGCCCTCCGGCATGATAACTCTTTGAGTCGTTTCACACTTCCCACGGCATCGACTGACTCCAGAAATGACCCAGGGTCGATACGCGAGTGTAATCCACATCCCGCAGCCCCAGCGTGCTGATGATGCCGTTGGGCGTCAGGTCATAATGCTTGCGAATCCACTTCACCAGATTCGGCCTTGGCACCTTGCCGGTTCCAAATGTCTTCACACTGACGGACACCGGCTCCTCTACGCCAATGGCGTAAGCCAACTGTACCTCGCACCTCGCGGCGTAGTTGTGCCGGAGGATGTCCTTTGCAATCTTCCGGGCCATGTACGCGCCGGAGCGATCGAGCTTGGTGGGGTCCTTCCCACTGAAAGCGCCGCCACCGTGACGCGCCGCGCCGCCGTAGGTGTCACACATCAGCTTCCTGCCGGTGACGCCGGTGTCTGCAAAGGAGCCGCCGTTGACGAATCGTCCGGTGGGGTTCACCAGCACACGGAAGTCCTGGTTGAGGCTGCGCGCGTCTGCCACCTTCAGCATGATGTTCCTGCAGATGTCATACACATCCGCCGGGTCGACATCCTCCTGGTGCTGTGTGCTGATGAGGAAGGTGTCGATGTGCTTTTTCCGGTAGTCGTAGGTGACCTGGGCCTTCGCGTCCTTCCCCAGGGCGGTGTGCCGGGCCAGATCCAGGCGCTCGATGGCGTCGGTGGCAAGCACAAAGGGCATCGGCAGCATCTCGTGTGTCTCATTGGTGGCGTACCCGAACACGCTGCCCTGGTCGCCCGCGCCTTTCTTATCCACACCCAGTGCGATGTCCTCTGACTGCCGGGTGATGAAGGTTTGCAAATCGAAATCGTCATAGATGGCGGGCTCGGTGAACATCAGCACACTGCGAACCAACCGCTGGATGTCCGGCTCGTGCTTCGACGTGATTTCCCCGGCGACGACCACATGATTCTCCTTGATCAGCGCTTCCACTGCCACGCGGCTGTTCCGGTCGCGCTTCAGGCAGTCGGTCACGACGGCGTCTGAAATCTGGTCGCATATCTTGTCCGGGTGCCCGGCGGACACCTGCTCAGAGGTGAACAGCATGTGCATCGCTCCTTTTCGCCCATAAAAAATGCCCCCGCGAGCGTGTACCCGCGAAGGCTGTCTACCATTTCGGCGCGATTATAGTCTACCAAAATATGGAGCGACATTCAAGTGAACTGATGTGCACTTTTGTGAACTGGTGTGCACACTTTTTTCAGGAGACACTACGCTTTGAAATCAGCCTGTCAACCACATTGACGGCGCGTTCATGCTGGATGAGCACCCATCTGCGACTGATGTTCAGGTCTGCGGCAATCTTATCCCAGGGCAGGAAGCACAGATACCGCTTCTCCAGTATCAGCCTGTAGCTCTCGTTGCGCACCTCGCTGATGATGTTGGAGATTTCAATCTTCAGATCGACCAGCTTGTCGATTTCCTGATTCAGCTCTTCCTCGGCTTCCATCAGCCGGACGATGGTATCCTGCAGCGATGTGAGGTTCCGAGAGTGAGAGACGACTTCGCCGCCATATGCCACGGTCACTCGTTCTGTGAGGGAGCGCAGGCTTTCCACCTGTTGGAGCTTGCTGGTGATGTGCTGGTCGAGCCTGTACGCCTGACCGAGATAATCCTTCGCGTTCATACGTTGAACTCCTCCTTCAGCTGCTTCAGAATCGCCGGGCCGTTCACCGAAGTCAGCACCTTGAACCAGTTGGAACAGAAGAATGCTTCTGTTTCTCTCGCGGTTCTCCTGGCGATTATGTTGTATGGGTCTTTTCTCAGTTTCCGCTGTGCGGCTCTGAAATCTTTGACAGCTTGCTCTATGATGGCGATGGCCAGCGCGTTGTATCCTGTCATACTCACACCCCCAACTGTGCCCTGACCGCATCGATCAGCGCGGCCTGCGTCCTGTCCTTGCGTTCGAGTGCATCCATGATCTGCTCGTCAATCGTGTCGGTCGTGATGATGTGATGGATGACGACGGTCTCGGCCTGCTGTCCCTGCCGCCAGAGGCGGGCGTTGGTCTGCTGGTACAGTTCCAGGCTCCACGTCAGGCCAAACCAGACCAGTGTGCTGCCGCCCGCCTGGAGGTTCAGACCGTGTCCGGCGGAGGCAGGATGGATCGCCGCAACGGGAATCTTCCCGGCGTTCCAGTCCGCGATGTCCCTTGAGGTGCGCAGGGTGCGCACTTTGGGGAAACGCTCCTGAATACGCTGGATGTCGTGCTGATACCAGTACGCGACCAGCACAGGGTTGCCGTTGGCGGCTTCGATCAGGTCCTCCAGCGCATCCAGCTTCCGGTTGTGCAGGCGGATAGCATCCCCGGCTTCTGAATACACCGCGCCGTTGGACATCTGGGTCAGCTTTCCCGACAGGGCCGCCGCGTTCTTCGCGTCGATGATGTCGTCACCCAGGGACAGCACCAGCTCGGTCTTCATCTCGTCATACAGATCGCGCTCGTTGCTGTCCATGGCGACGGGCACGCGGTTGATGATGCACTCCGGCATCTTCAGGAAGTCCACGCTCTTCATGCTGACAGTGATGTCGCCGATGCGCCGGTATATCTCCTGCTCCGCGCCGGGGCGGGGCTTCCAGGAATACACCCGGTCATAGCCGCACTTGTCAGGCACGAAGAAGTCCTGCCGGTACTGTGTGATGAAGCGGCCCAGGCGCTTGCCCATGTCCAGCAGCTTGTATTCCGCGAACAGGTCCATGAGGCCGTTGCTGCTGGGGGTGCCGGTCAGGCCGACGACCCGGCGGACGCGGTGCCTCTGCTTCATCAGGCTCTTGAACCGCTTGGCTTGGTGATTCTTGAAGGACGACAGCTCGTCAATGACGATCATGTCATACTCGAAGGGAATGTGGCTGCTCTCGATCAGCCACTGCACGTTTTCCCTGTTGATGATGTGAATCGGCACATCCAGCATCAGGGCGGCGCGGCGCTCGGACTCCGAGCCCACGGCCACGCTGTATTCCAACCTGCTCAGGTGATCCCACTTCTCGATCTCGGCAGGCCAGGTGTCGCGGGCCACGCGCAGCGGCCCAATGACCAATACCTTGTGTACGCTCCCGCTGGCCAGCAGCTGCTGAATCGCGGTCAGCGTGATGACGCTCTTGCCGAGGCCCATCTGGAGCAGTATCGCGGCGACCGGGTGGTCGATGATAAACTGCGTGGCGTATTTCTGGTAATCATGTGGCTGATACTTCATCCAGCACACCTCCGATCTGGTTCATGTTGTCAATGATGTAAACCCGGAAGCCCAGCTGCCGGAGCTGTCCAATCCGGCGCTGCTGTAAGGGACGGGGCCTCTGGCCAGGGGCTTTCAGTTCGGCGAAGGCCAGGTGCCCGCCGGGCAGGAGGATCAGCCGGTCGGGAACACCATCCAGTCCAGGGCTTACAAACTTGGGGGCGATGCCGCCAGCAGCGCGGACGGCTCTCACCAGCTTCTGCTCTATCTGTTTCTCACGCATATGCGTCCTCCTGATTTTTGTCATGCTGTCATGCGTCTTTTCTTCTGCCATGACAGATTGTTCCGTGTTGAAAAGTCCTGCGCTACAAGGGGTTTCGGATTTATGTCATGCGTGTCATTTTTGTCATGGGGGTAAGGGAGAAAAACTGCCAAAAATCAGATTTGTGTACTGATTTTTTGTATAAATAAATAATTATCTTTTTTTGACTGTCTGTCGCTCATGACAAAAATGACATTAATGTTTGAAGCCCGAAAGCCCTTGATTTTGCGGAGTTTTCTACGTTATAATTGTGTCTGTGGAGGGTATGACAGTACCCATGACAGTATGACAATAATACTGTTCCACCCACGGGTTGACGATGTACTTCGGCATCGCCGGTCTGCCTTTTCCAAAGGTCGGTGGCGCTTCTACTGGCGCGATGTAGCCGTAGTCCTCCAGGAAGTCGAGGACGGGCTGTATTTCCTCCACCCGCTTGAACGTCTGGCAGTTACGCATCGCCGTGCGGCGGTTAAACTCCTTGAGACCCTTTTCGTAGATCATCTTCAGAATGCGGTGGGCGTTCTGGAATATGGCGTTCTCCGGCAGCACATTGAAGATGGCCTGGGCGTGGTTCAGGAAATACTTCCCGAGGCGGATGGCGTTGGCCATGGTCTGCCCGTCCACCACAAGCGGCTCGGGCACATCCAGGAAGTCGTGACCGCGATGGGTTGCAGCCCGGCAGAGCAGGCCGGCAATACGAAGTGTATTGCCCGCCAGCTTGCCGCACCAGTCCGCGATCTCCGCGTACTCCTTCACGAGCTTGGGTTCCAGTTCCTGTGAGAACGCCTCCATCAGGGCATCTGCCTCCGGCGACAATGTGATGATCTCCGGCGCGGACCCGTAGTCGTCCTCCAGCATGTTGAACACGCATCGCTCATAGGCGGCGTAGACAGCATCCGGAACAGGCTCACTGCGATACCGCCGACCGCCCACCGCCGACGCAGGCATGCAATACAGGAATCTCGCCGTGAGCCCGCGCCCACGGAAGGTTTCGTTGCTCAGCACACGGGAAATCACATTGGGCTGCGCCATCAGCAGCACCGTAAGCGTGGGGTTCAGGATGTTCTCGCTCTCCCGACCGATGCGGTCGACGCGGATCTGGTCGCCGGAGTAGCTCTTCAGCATCACATCGATGTTGACCGACTTGGAGTAGGCCCCGGCCAGTGTGTCAAAGATGCCTGCCTCGCTGGACAGCAGCGCCATCCTGCCATCGTTCTCAGCCAGCACAGACGCCAGCTTCTCCGGCGTGATGTCGTCGGCAAAAAGGCGAAGCGGCTGCTGTTCCTCATAGGCCGTCAGCTCGCGGGCAATATCATCCACATCCGCCTGTTCCGCTTTGCCCTTGGCAACCTGATCCTCCACGGCCTTCTGGCGGCGCTCCAGAATGCGCCTGTGCATGCGGCTGGACTCCACCGCCGCTGCGTTGATCTGGTTGTACCGGTTTTCGTAATCGCTGACCGGCCTGACCATCGCGTGCTGTATCGCGGACTTTCTTTCGGAGGGCGGCGCGATTTCCGTGAGATAGATGTTGAGCGGCTCCGTCCAGTCCGGCTTTCCGCGAATGGCAAACTTGCCCTGCACACTGGTGGCGATCACGCTCAGCGCGGCGCAGCCCGCCATATCGACAGGCGTCTGGACACTCTCTGAGATCGCGGCGACATAGTTGCGGATGTCTGGGGGCAGCGCGTCCAGCGGGAAGGGCACAATGGTGTGCCTGCCAAACGGTAGCGGCTCTTCCCAGTTGGAGTTGGTTTCTTCAAAATCCTTCTGTGCCTCCGCCAGCCTCTCGCGCTCCACGGCTTCCTTCACCAGCTCGTCGGTCTCGGCGAAGGCGCACATCTTGAGGAACGATGTCTTTTCATCCTCCTCGGGGAAGCGGTGGAGCCGGACGAGGTCAAAGGCATTCAGCAGCTTCCCACCGGCGGGATCTGTGGCATGGTGGCTGTAGGCAAACTTGTCATCATAGATCACTACACCGGCAGTGCCCTCGCCAGGGATGTAATCGAACCGGCCTTCCTTGACGGATGGCGCGTACACGTCGGAGAGGAATTTGTAAATGGCGTCTTGGACGGTGTAGGCGCGGCAGAAGATGCCCACGATGCCCTGCTTGGAAAGCGGGTCCTCCTGCTTCTTTCCCTCGGACACCCTGACCTGCTTCTCCCGGCTGGACACAGGCAACCTGGAGCAGTCCTGCCAGTCGGGATAAGCGGAGAGGAACGACATCGGGTCGAAGGTGGGACCATCGATGATCCGGCAGATGTACTCGCCGTCGGCGGGCGTGGTCGGCCAGTGCATCAGCTGATTGACCTTGTAGGAGCATTCATCAAACTGGTCGATGCCCCAGCGGGCGGCATAGTACCTGGCGACTGCCGCATAGCAGTCCGGTGTGATGTCCTCCTCAAAGGGAATGACGATGCGTACCCTGGGCGCTTCCGGCGTGTGGCCGTGTGTGGTGTAGATGGCGGCAGCGACGCCGCATTCCCGCTCGAACCGTTCTATGAAGCCGGGCTCCGCATGATCGGCATCCAGCGAGAGCAGCGACCGGCACTCCACGTCCTTGACCCGCCGCCTGCCATTATGAAGGTGTCCGCCTACGAAACCTCCCTTGTCCTTGGCGTCATCGCGCTCGGCCCTGGTCATGGCTTTGTATTGGGCCACCGTCTCCCTGGTTCGGAATGTGGTGCGCAGGCGCTTACACAGGTCTTCCCAGCTAATTGTTCGGTTTGACCAGTTAAGTGCGTTCCGGCTTCTGCCGCAGGCGATTTTCAACTCTCGCATGTGTGCTCACCTCTAAACTTTCCAGTCCCGGACACCGAGACCATGTAGCTTGCCAGTGTGTTCAACTGGATGTAGTCAGCTTCCGTCAGGCAGTTGAAGCCAGGGACAGGTGGGATTCCCGCAGCGGCGTCGAGGCCGCAGTAATATAGCACAGCCTCCCTGAGGGAAGGACCAAAGATGCTGCCGTCATCGCGGCGCAGGGTCTGGAGCGTGCCATTTGAAATGCCCAGTTGATTGGCGACGGATTTCCACTTTCCCTGAATCGCGTACTCGGTCATAACCACATCATGAAGCGATGCCTGGATACCGTTTCGGATGTAATGCTCGATCTGCTGGAGGCAGATCGCCGTCACACGGTTCGTGACCGCGCCAACCATCATGTCCAATCTGTCAGCCACACAGTTGCGGGAATACCGCTTGCGGCACAAGGCGTCCACGGCCCTCTTGAGCACACTCCAGTATTTTTTGCCCTCGGCGTCGTCAGGCTGACGGAGAACCATGAGCGCATCAAAGCTGTCGCCGCGCACTTGTTTCAGGTAGTCGAACACCACCGGCGCGATGGTCATCGCGTCCATGCGCATTGCAGCCATGTAGTTGTTACCCTCCGGCTTCACTTCATCCATTGCCCAGGGGATGATGGCAGGATCATAGAGTGCCTCAGCCTTTTCATGGCACCGGCGGCAGAGGCTCACCAGATCGTTCATGTCCTCGTGCCCAAATCGATCATAGGTCAGATGGTGAACATCGGTGGCGTCACCTCCGCAGACTTGGCACACATGACTGTCCTGATCCAGACGGCGGTTGGCTGTGTCGCGCCAGGCGACGCTGTGAATATAGCGGTCATACTCGGGATTGTCCTTTTTGTATCTCCAACCGTTAGCCATCCGACCGCACCTCCTCCATGTCCTCGGTAAAGTATCGAATAGGGATGCCGCGCTTCCTCGCCTTGGCGATCTCCGTGGCCATTCCTGAGCTGACCGTCGCGCCGAACACCCAGCACTCGTCGCACTTGCCCAGCAGCACCGTGCCGAAGAACAGCCCGAGCTGACGGTCACCGGGATCGTCGTCGTTCAGGATCTGCGGGTACATCAGATGCGATGCCAGCGGGATTGCCCGCTTCCGCACAGCGAACTGGCAGTACCGGCGGGCCTTGCGTTCGTTGTTCAGCACATCCCCGGCGTAGGGGCTGCAGATGTAGACCAGGGGCCTGTACCTGCCAGGCACCAGCTTCTGGGCCTCCTTGCGCTCCTTTTCAATGTTCACCAAGGCCTCGTAAACGGTGGGATCGTGATAGCCCTCCACATTAAACTTGCTGATTCTCATGCTCCACCTCAGTCTTTCTGGTAGAAGGCACATTCGTAGCCATCGGCGCGGAGCAGCAGGCCCTCCGCCCAGGGCGGCGTCCTGCCCATCTGCTCACACACCGCGTCGAGGGACACGGCGGGATCGGCTTCGATGATGAGCTCGTCGTGGACATGGGCGACGATCCGGCAGCAGCGCAGCGTCTGCATGGCGCAGCACAGCAGGTCCCGGCTGATGCCCTGAACGATGTTTTCCACAAACTTCGGACCGTAAGATTCAATGCGTTCCCATTTGCGCGTGCTTCCTGCACCCATGTAGGTCGCGGCCTGGGAACCGAATTTGTTCTCGCCGATGCGCGGCTTGACATAGGAAAGCTGCCTGCCGGAGGGAAGCGTGATGAACAGCATACCCGAGCGCACCGTGAATGTGATGCCGTGGGTCTGGGTGGTCGTCTTATTCCGAATGGCCTTCATGACCGCGTCGTCCACCGCCCACCACAGCTTCACGATGTTGGGATTGGACTCGCGCCACGCCTTCACCAGCGGGGCAAGTTCGTCTTCCGACAGGCCCATGTCTAAAGCGCCCATCGCCTTCAAAGCGCCGACGCTGCCTCCGTACCCGAGGGCGAGCTCGGCGATCTTGCCCTTCTGTCGCAGGTGGCCGTTGACGCCATGCTTCTCCACGGGAACTTTGAACATCTGGCTTGCCGAGGCGCAGTAGATGTCGCCGCCGTCCCTGAACACGCCCATGCGCCATTGCTCACCGGCAAGCCAGGCAATGACGCGGGCCTCCACCGCGCTGAAGTCGCTGACGATGAACTTCTGCCCGGCGCGGGGAATGAACGCGGTGCGCACGAGCTCCGCCAGCACATCCGGCACCGCGCCGTAGAGCATTTTCACGGTGTCGTAGTCGCCCTCCCGGACGAGGTTCCGGGCGGCTTCCAGATCGGGCATGGAGTTGCGATACAGGTTTTGCAGCTGTACCAGCCGCCCGGCCCAGCGCCCGGAGCGCACCGCGCCGTAAAACTGGAACATGCCGCGCACCCGTCCGTCGGCGCACACCGCGTTCTTCATGGCGATGTACTTCTTGACGCTGCTCTTGGCCAGCTGCTGCCGAAGCAACAGTACCTCGCGCAGCTGGGGCGGCGCGTCCTGAAGCAGCGCCTGCACCTGTTTCTTACCCAGGCTGTCGATCTCCATGCCGTTGTTGATCAGCCACTGCTTCATCTGCTGCACAGAGTTGGGATTGTCCAGGTTGGTCAGCTTTTGCATCATCTCCGTGAGCTCGGCGCGGGAGCGGGCATCCATGCGAATGGCGTTCTCCACCAGCGCATCGTCGATGGCGATGCCCCGGTCGTTGATCTCCTGGTCGATGTGATACTGATCCCAGACATCCTCCGGCACGGGGAACTTGGACAGGCGCTTTTCAATCTCCAACTCCGTCTCCACATCCCGCAGATTGTAGGACTTGAACAGCGCCCACTTGTCCGGGGCGTCGGCGGGGCGGTTGCGTGTGCGTCCGCCATTCGTCTTGGTGGGCTCACAGGGTTTGCAAAAATAACGGATGAGGTCCTTGCCCTCCGACAGCTTCTGTTTTTCGAGACCCAGCACAGCGCCGGTGTCTGCCAGGGACAGGGGCAGGCCCATGTACGCCGCCCAGATCATCGTGCAATGCCAGCCCGCCGGGTTCAGGAACCGGGCGCACTCCGTAGAGAGAGGATGGCTGTCGTTGAAAGGATCGAGGGAGATGCCGAGATCGGAAAGGTACCGGCTCAGGCACACCCTTTCAAAATTGGAGTTGTGGGCCGTCTTAATGACGCTGTCGTCGGTAAGGGCATCCAGCACCTCGGCGGGGATGGCCTCACCGGCGGCCAGATCGACAACGCGCACATCGCCGCCGTCAACGCTGTAACCAAACAGCAGGATTTCAAAATCAGGCGATGATGCGTATTTGTACACGCCAGCCTTGGCAAGGTCGATGCTGGAAAATGTCTCCAGATCGATACTGATGGTCTTCAAAATTTCCACCTCGCTTGATATGGGATGAGGGACGGCGGACTGTGCCGCCGCCCCGAGTGTGCGTCAGGACAGGAAATCGTCGTCGTCCTCGTCGTCGAAGTCCGAGAAGTCGGATTCGGCGCTGGCCCGACCGCCGAGGGGCTCGCCGTCGCGGATCTTCTGCAGGTTGTTCAGGCCACAGGCGATTCCACGGTTGCCCGAGGAGTTGAAGGCGTAGAAGCTGATGCTGGCGCGGCCATACACGCCGGAGTACACCTCGCTGCGGGTCAGGATGGGCTGGCAGTCCGCATCTACGATGCCCGGGGCCGTGGTGGAATTGGCGTTCAGGAAGTAGTGACCGGCGTAGGCGGGATCATCCGGGCGTTCCTGATCGCCATCGCGCAGAGGGGTCTTGATGACGCTAAGCGCGGGCACGGACTTGCCGTTGCCCTTCAGCTTGGCCTCGCCCTCGCGGTAGGCGGCCTCGATGGCGTCCTTGATCTTCTTCACGGTAACGGTGTCGCTCTTGGGGATGAGCAGGCTGACGGAGAACTTGGGGGTGCCGCCGTTGATGGCCTTGGCCTCCCAGACGTTGCAGTAGCTCCAGCGGGTGTCCTTGCCGGTGATGACCTTCATGGGGTTGACGGGCTTCTGAGAATTGTTTTTCATGATGTTTTCCTCCATTATTCGTTGAAGTCGTTTTGAGCTGTGTTAATCTCAGGACGCTTGTCGTCCTCGGTGACGAGCACCGGTTTACCCTGCGGGCGTTCCACCAGCCCGGCCAGCAGCTCGGCAAAGTGCTTCTTGCCGAGGAGCTTCTCCATCGCGGTGATGCCCAGCAGCTTCTGTTCATAGGGGTTCTTGCCGTCGGCGATGACCTTCTCGGCCACGGCCTGGTCGTTCACATAACGGCGGTTGGCGCGGCCTTCGACGACCTTCCAGCCGGGGAACCGCGTCCCGGCCAGCGCCGCCTGCAGCGCGTAGTCCTTGATGCCGCTGGCCCAGCTGACCAGCGCGTCCACCTGTGTCAGTATGGAGGCGATCTCATCATCGGTCAGCAGCGGGGGCAGCTTGAAATCGTACTGTGCCAGCGACAACTGGTGTTCAGCCAGCGTCCGGCACTGGTTCCTGGCCCGGCAGAACCGGCACCAGTCTCCACACTCGAATTCGCCCTTGCCCTCATAAGCTAACTTAGCAATGGGTGATAATACTGCCTTTGCCCAGGCATACAACTCGTCTTTCATGATTTCCGTCTCGTCCACCGTGCCCAGCCTGGGCTGGTAGATGACCGTTCTCACGCGGGTGAAGTCATATAGACAACCGAGCAGCTCGCATACACCAAGGCCGTAGATACGCAGCTGGGGCGATGTGGCGGGCACCGGCAGATTGCCGAATTTGAAGTCGATCACGATGACCGTGTCGCCGCCGACCACGATGGCGTCCGAGGTGCCCATGCTGTCCGGTATGAAGGTCCGCAGGTCAAGGCGCTGTTCCACGTACACAGCGGGCTCGATGCCCTGGGAACGGAAGTCCGCGACCTGCTCCATGACGTACTGGACGTAGCCCTCCGCCGCTTCCTGCATCTCATTGCTGTACTGCTTGAACTGGGGACGCGGGTCGGTGGTGTTCCTGCCCAGCGCCTGGAGCAGCAGGTGCTCGCACAGGGCGTGGGCCTCGGTGCCCTCCGAGGCGTAGCTGCTGGCGGTGTCCGCCATGCCCTCGCACAACCGTGCCGAGCGCGGGCAGTGGAGCCACCGTTCGCTGCTGGAGGGAGACAGGAGCGCGTGCTGATTAGGCATCGCCATCACCCCCGGTTCCAAGGGCCTGAACCGCTTTTACCAACGGTTCATAATCATCCGGGTTGACCTCTTTCAGGCTCCTCGCGCCAAGGCCGGCGATCAGCTGCTTCACATCAGCGGCATAGCCTTCCTCGCAACGCCGACGCAGGATGTCGCGTACCTCTTCCAGAGTCAGGGGCTTGCGCTCCTGGAGCAGCCCAGTCTCAGTCTCCTTCGGCGCGCTGTACATCTGCGCCAGGCTGTCCGCCGCACTGATCAGCGCTTTCGCCGCCGTGCGCAGCTCCTCGATCACGAGGCTCATCTCGTTCATTGCCGCCATTTTCCTCATTGCCTCCGTTCTTGATCTGGTTGATTTCGATGTCGCTGACCGTGTCTCCGGGGACCAGGATGGTCAGCTTGTGCTTCTCGCCGAGCAGGAGCCTCAGAAGGCGTTCCCGCACGGAGACATTTCTGATGGCGACCACGCCGCCAGACTGTGGCCCGCGGGATACACTGATTCGCAGGGTGTGCTGCATGCTCTCACCTCCCCGAGAGGGCTGTGTTGTTTTTGCCTCTCGTCCTGTAGCCACGGGGATGGGTCAAAAAGGACGTTTTTTCAGAATTTCCTTCAACTTTTTTTCAGCGCGCTGCAGGCGGTGGGATACATTGTTGGGCTTGTCGCCGATCATGGCGGCGTACTCGATAAGCGAAAGGCCGTCCAGGTGGACCGCGATGATCATGTCTGCGTAGTCCGGCTTCAGCGCACGGCGCAGCATTTCGCACTGTTCCTGGTAGCTGTCACGCTGATCTGCCGCGAACTGCCCGGCGGTATCCGGGAAAGCCTCGACGTCAAAGTGGCTGCGCTCGCCATGGTTCCCCGCGTCATCGGGATGATCGCCGATATAGCCGACCTTGTGGTCGAGCCGCCGGGGAATGGCGTTGTCGTCGGTGTGCCGCCAGTGGCGGTGCCAGTTGTTGTAGTCGGGCCGGTTAAAACGCTCCTCGAAGATTTCCTGCGGAGAACGCGGTCTTATAGAAGAAGGATCATCCGCTGCAGCCCGGCGCTCGTCGTAGTCCGCCTGGATCATGAGGGTGAAGTCCTCTTCCGGTACGTCGATGCAGGTAATCTGGTTGTCATAACGAACCCTGATTTTCATGGTGTGCCCCTTTCCACCTGGGCATCTCAGCGGGGGGACACATAGAAATCCGGTCAGCGACGCACCGTCACCGACCGGCATGGCTCAAAATAGGCGCAGCAAGGCTCGGTGGGTACATCGGATGCCATGGAGCAGCCACGCTGCCCTGGACTCCGTATGTATCCCGCCGCCTTATGCGCATCTCAGGCTTTGAGATTGATGTGAATATGGACGCGGCCTTTCGGCCTGAATAGAAAAAACGAGGCCAGAAATGATGCTTCAAACAACATCACTTCTGGCCCCGTTTGGCCCTTCAGCGATACCAATTTACCGCTGGCGAGTGCTCATCTGACACTCTATTTAATTATGCGATCTCCTTCGAGACCTTCAAAACCTTGGGTTTACCGTCCTTGTCGTTCCGAATCTCTACGTTCTTTCCCGCTGCCAGTATCTTGTGTACCTTCCTGATCATGGCGGCGTCCTCCATGGACACCATCACCTTCCCTTCAGCGGGGGTAAGGGTTTCCCTTCTGCGTTCCGTCATTATCCAACTCCTTTTATTCAGATCGCCGTCCTCACGACGAGTGCAGTGTCGAGCGTGTATATCATCATCATGTGCGCCTGCATGACCCGGGCGATGTTCTCAGGCGTACATCAGCCCCGGCATGCGCACCATGTCGCGGTCGTCATCCGGAATGGGCAGCGTGTCGAGGAGGGAAGCGGCCACGATGGAACGGTTGCCGAACCGGCCACGAATCTGGTCGATACAATCGTCCAGTCGCTGCTGCTTCAGCCGGGCATCCCAGTCTCCGAACATGTCCATCTGCATGGGCTGGTCGCTGTCGATCAGGTTAATGGCCCGGATGGTGATGGCGCGAACATCGCTGTTCCATCTGTAGCGGGTGCTGAAGAGCAGCCTCCCGGCCTGGGCGACCTCCAACGGGCTTTGCGTGGGATATGGAAGCCGCATCTGGTACTGCTCACCGCCCAGGTCGTGATCGCGCACGAACAACTGCACGCCCCTTGCGGACAGATGGTATTTGCGAAGCCGGTGCCCGACATCCTGCGAAAGCTCAAGCATGACGCGCCACACTTCCTCCTCTCCGTGGAGGTCACGACTGCACGTGATCCCGTGACCCACGGACTTCATGTCCGGATGGAAGTCGATGGGCATCACCCGCGACTGGTCGAGGCCGTTGGCAAAGACCCACAGGCCGAGGCCGTTCTTGCCGAACCAGCTGCGAAGGATTTCGGGCTCGGTGTGCGCCAGATCGCCGATGGTGTTGACACCATACTTCGCCAGCTTCCTGGTGGTGGCACGGCCCACGTACAGGATCTCAGAGGCAGCCAGCGGCCACACCCGCTCACGCCAGTTCTGGTCATCGAGTACGGTGATGGCGTCGGGCTTTTTCATGTCGCTCCCCAGCTTCGCAAAAATCTTGTTGAAGGAAACGCCCACCGACACGGTGATGCCCAGCTCAGTCTTGACCGCCACGCGGATCTCATCCGCGATACGCTCAGCCTCAGGGAAGCTGTTGCAGATCGGCGTGATGTCAATCCAGCACTCGTCCATCCCAAAGGATTCGACCTCATTGGAATACCGCAGGTAGATGTTGCGGAGCAGCGCGGAAAACTTGCAGTATTGCTCGTACTGCGGCGGGACCACGATCAGGCCGGGACACGTCTCCTTGGCCTCCCAGTTTGCTTGTCCGGTCTTCACACCGGCTTTTTTCGCCAGCTCGCTCTTGGCCAGGACGATGCCGTGCCGGTTTTCCACCGAGCCACATACCGCGACGGCCTTGCCTCGAAGCGAAGGATTCAACAGCATCTCTACAGAGGCGTAGAAGCTGTTGGCGTCGCTGTGTAATATGAAGCGTTCCATCTGCGTTGGCCTCCTTATGAAAGTTTCGTGTGGATTTCATAATCGAACATCAGTTTAAATTTTTCGTGAAGTTCTCAAAGACCTTGACATCATACGAAAGATTTACTATCATTTTAGACGAAAGATGCGTGCTGTGCTGTTGATTATAGCCGCAACCACCTCCGCTGTCAAGACGAAAGATGCGCGGTTGTGACTGGCCCTGGTCGATGGTGTGCATGCACCAGACGAACGAAGCAACGAGGTGAGGAGGAGTACCATGAAATTCGGAGAGAAGTTGAAGACGCTGCGGTTGGAGAGGAATCTCTCACAGAAGGCCCTTGCTGACCTGTCGGGAATCACCGTCCGAACAATACAGAATTATGAAACGACCGACATGCTGCCCAAGAGGCGCGATACCTACGACATGCTTGCCAGGGCCCTGGGGGTGGATGTGGTAGAGCTTTTGAACGAGGACGAGGAATTCATCCTGAATGCCGGAGAGCAGTATGGCTCCCGTGGCGAGCGACAGGCGCGTGCGATACTGGACCAGGTTGGCGCATTGTATGCTGGTGGCGATCTTTCCGAAGAGGACATGGACGCCTTCAACCGGGCGCTGCAGGAAGCCTACTGGGAAGCGAAGGCCATCAACCAGAAGTTCACGCCCAAGAAGTACAGGAAGCCCAAAGCCGAGTAGCCAGGATGACCGAGAGTTCTTGCGAGGCAAAGTCCAATCGAGGGTAAAAAATGGGACACGATTTCAATTTTGCCCAACCGGTACGTTTTTTCGGACACGTCCCGATGTATAATGATAATCGGTAAAGAGGGGGCTGGGAAACCTGATGATATACAAGCGAGGTGATTCTGATGACCAGAGGTGACGCTTTTAAGCTGCCGAGGAAGCTGGTGCGCAAGTACAAAACCTGCGACCCTTTCGAGCTGGCGAGAAGGATGGGCATGATCATCAAGTTCTGTTCTGATTTCGTCAAGCAGCGCGGAGCTTCAGCGATTGTCCTGGGCAACCGGGTAATCTTCATCAACTCCAACCTGTCAGAGCAGATGCAGCGGATGGTATGTGCCCATGAGTTGGGGCATCTCCTGCTTCACAGGGCCTGCTACGGCAAGGAAGCGTGGGTACTTAATCACGAGCTTTTTGATATACGCGATGAACTGGAATACGAGGCGAATGTGTTTGCCGCGAACCTGCTGATCGATGACGCTGAGATGTTCGACTTCCTGGAGGAAGGTTACAATGTCGTGGCTACTGCCAGCGGCCTCGGTGTCAACGTCAATCTCCTGATGCTGAAGCTGATCGAGATGAACAAGCAGCAGGGCTTCAACTTCCAGGTCTCTGAGACGCCTGAACGCTGTTTCATGGGCAGCATCCAGGACAGCAACGCGCAGGACTGGTAATGTGGAGGAAATTATCGTGAACGAGCAAAAAGCCATCAAGGTGTATGTACAGGTGGCGGCGGTGTTTACGGAAGATGGGTTCATGCTCCCGCGCTACCTGGTGTGGGAGGATGGCGTCCGGTACAAGATTGACCGTGTAGGTGAAATAAAGCAGGCCGCCGCGATGCGGTGCGGCGGCCAGGGCGACCGGTACACTATCTACATTAAAGGAAAGCAGAGCTACCTGTACTTTGAGAGAAGCTGTTCCCTCACGGGGAACAACCTGGGACGCTGGTTTGTGGAAAGGAGAGTTGCTTCATGATGTGCTGTTGTGAAAAGTGCAGGTTTGTGTTTGAAAGCATCAGGTTGTTGGAGCATTGCCCGGATTGCGGTCACGGGCCGGTGCGCGAGGCGACGGATGATGAAATCGCCGAGTATGCATCTAACCGTCTGGAATACGGTCCCATGCCTGTCTATGGTATCAGCAATCTGCATCTGGCACATGATGTAGATATGCCGATGCTCGTGAGTACGAAAAACGGATGTATGGTGCTGAAGATGTGCTGCACCATGGCCCCGGCGATTCTGATGTAATCCTCTCTTTTTTTACCTATATATCGAACATACATTCGACGCGGAGGTGAATGTGATGGAAAACAATATGACGCGGGAACAGAGATATGCACTGCTGGACAGGATTGAAGTGCTGAACAAGGTGAAGGCGCTCCTGCTGCTGCCGGGGCTGGCGATGGTGACCATCGGCCAGGCGGCGGAATACTTCGAGGTGACGGTTGAAGCGATTCAAAGCTGCTATCGCCGCCATCGTGCGGAGCTGACCGAGAACGGCGCGATCACACTTTCGCCGTCCCAGTTGCAGGAGAGACTAATTGGTCAGGACGTCCAATTAGTCGGTTCAGCTGCCACCCAGCTTGTGTGCATCGGCAACGACAACTATTTCGAGATGCCCAACCGGGGATGCAAGTTCTTCACGCCGAGGGCCATGCTGAACCTCGCTATGCTCCTGAAGGATTCCCCTATAGCACGGGAGGTGCGCACCCAGCTCTTGAACATCGTGGACACGGTTCATCCCCTGGACAGGATAGAGGCAATTGATGATGAGCAGACCCTGATGCTGGAGCTCGGGAAGGCCATCGCCAGCGGTGACCTGCAGGCCGTGCTCGAAGCGCAGGCGAAGTTCAACGCTTTCCGCAACCGGCACCTTGAGGAAGCCCAGGTGCAGATCCAGACCCTGCAGAAGGAGAAGGCTTCCCTGAATGAAGCGAACGCAATGCTGGCGGAGAAGTCGATGGTGTGGGACCGCCGCCGGACGCTGAACGCGCTGATCCGAGAGATCGCCGCCACGGTTTTCGATCATAAGTATGGCGCTGCATGGGACAGGTTCTACCGGGAGCTGAAATACCAGACCGGCATCCATGTCGTAACGCGGTCGTCTCGGTCCGGCAAGCCTGTGCTGGATACGGTCAAGGACGAGGAGTGGCCGAAACTGCTGAAGGTGGCAACCAGCCTGTGCTATGATTACGCGATTGATGTGGTACATGCGACCAACGAGGAAACGGTCCGGGCATATGACCTCGATGTTGTTGAGACGGAGTTCGGGATTCGCCGGAACAAGGGTGTAGTTACCCGATATGCCATTGAGGGGACGAGTGCCTTGTACTGACCCAGGAGAGATCATCGACGGAGGTGACGATCATGTTTAAACCCAAGGGCTATTTTACTGACGGCGGTTACATCGGATTCCTGCCCGACGGGCGGAAGCAGTATTTCCCCACCTACGACGAGTACATGGACTACCTGGAAGAGGACGATGCGGCTTAAAGCCTGGAGGAGTGATTGATGTGACAAGCGGTTTCAACCGGCTAACGGGATACAAGAGCTGTGCTTTTACCGGGTATCGGCCTCAGAAGATGCCCTTCGGCTTTGACGAGCAGGACCCCCGCTGTGTTGATTTCAAGAAGCGCCTGCGCGATACCATAAAGGAACTGATTGGCCATGGCTATTCGCATTTTATCAGCGGTGGTGCGCTGGGCATGGATATGTTCGCGTCCGAGACTGTCATTGACCTGAAACAAAAGTATCCCTGGATCATTTTGGAGATCGCCTGCCCATTCGACGGGCAGGCATCCAAATGGTCTCCGGAATACCAGAATCGATACTATCGACTAATGAAGGAAGCCGATATTACAACACACATCGGTCACCAGTATACGCGATCTTGCATGTTCCGCAGGAACCGATACATGGTCGATAACGCCAACCTCCTCCTGGCTGCCTACGATGGGCAGCCAGGTGGGACAGCGATGACGGTGGAGTATGCGGAGAACACCGGAGTGCCTGTGCAAACGATCGCTCCATCCTCAGCACAAAGAGCATAAAAAGACTATGGCATACCGGGCAGGGCACCACGTCCTACCCGGATTAGTGCTTGTACCTTCGCCATGGGAAATAGCTTGGTGGTGAAAGTCCACTACACGATTGGTATCGTGCATTCTGCATCAGCGGCGGAAGAAGGTGCGTTACGCCAACGGTCACCTTGCGTTAGGTCAATGGAACACCCTTATGAATACTATCGTGACCGCCTGCTCAGTTTTCAGTAATATCGTGTAGACGTATCAACAAGGATGTGGTATAATGCCGGTATTGTGACAAGTTTCCACACATGGAATGGAGTGTGATAAAGGATGCCGCGTGAGAAGAAGGATGCAAAGATCCTGAACATTAAGCTGGCTACGCCTGTATATGACCGGCTCGAACAGTTCTGTGAGGAGTCCGGAATGTCCAAGACGGTAGCTGCCGAAAAGATATTCGCCCGGTTCTTCGACGAGTATTTCGAGAAGCCGGAAGACGAGCGCATGATATTCGGAAGACACGAGTGATGAGAGGAGTTATAGCTATATGCCTGATATGAAGAAGGAACTGGAGCGCGAGGAGATCCACCGCGCTATATGGGCAATCGCCGACGATCTGCGCGGCAGCGTGGATGGATGGGACTTTAAGGCCTACGTGCTGTGCATGATGTTCTACCGGTTCATCAGCGAGAACCTGTCGGGGTACATCGAGGCGGAGGAGATCGAGGCGGGCAACGCCGGTTTCCGGTATGCGGAGCTCTCCGATGAGGATGCTGAGGAAGCCCGCGAGGACATGATCAACGTCAAGGGGTTCTTCATCCTGCCGTCTGAGCTGTTCGAGAGTGTGCTGAAGACTGCGTCTGAGCACGTGGGCGAGGGTACTGCGAACGACCTGAACATGATCGTGGAGCGCGTGCTGAACCACATTGAGGAGTCCGCGCAGGGGCACATCAGCGAGGGCGAGTTCAAGGGTCTGTTCGATGACTTCGACGTGAACAGCAATAAGCTGGGCTCCACTGTGACCAAGCGCAACGAGCGCCTGTACCGTCTGATGCAGGGTATCGCCAACATGAGGTTGGGCGACTACAAGCTCAGCACTGTAGACGGGTTCGGCGATGCCTACGAGTACCTGATGACCATGTACGCCTCCAACGCCGGTAAGTCCGGCGGCGAGTTTTTTACGCCTCCGGAGGTTTCCGATCTGCTGACCTTCCTCTCTGTGGACGGGAAGACCGAGGTCAACAAGGTCTATGAAATCTTCTACCCATGGAAAGAACAAGAGTGCCCTGTTACTGCAAAGGGGTTTGTTCAGCCATACGCTGACAGTCCAATGGATGAAGAAAATGTGGGCGAACACGTTTACCAGCATATCTTAAACAATGCAAAGAAGTATGTGTATATCAACACCCCATATCTGATTGTCGATGATAGTATGCTTTCCGCTTTGCGTCTTGCGGCAAAAAGTGGTGTGGATATACGCATCATCACACCCCACCGCTGGGATAAATGGTGGGTACACATGACCACACGCTCGTATTACTGCATACGGCGGCGGCCAGCGGCCGCTGGTGCGGAGCAGAACGGCCGCGGTGCGGTCTGAGTAACAGCCGCCACTAACAACTTGATGTAGTCCAGATAT